>JAIOSM010000296.1 GCA_021107575.1 Desulfobacteraceae bacterium
AACAAGAAGAAAGAGGGAGTTATCACTCTTGAAAGCGGGCTGCAATATAAGGTCATTAAAAAGGGAAATGGGGAATTCCCCAAACCTGAAGATACTATTAAATGCCATTATAAAGGCACTACAATTGACGGGGTTGAATTTGATTCTTCCTATAAAAGAGGGAATCCTGCTGTTTTCCAGTTAAACAGAGTAATTAAAGGCTGGACAGAAGCGCTTCAATTAATGAAGACAGGGGGTAAATGGGAGATTTTTATTCCTTCTGATCTTGCGTATGGTGATCGCCAGGCAGGACCTATTGAGCCCGGTTCAACATTAATTTTTGAGGTTGAATTTATTTCTATTGAGAATGCTAAAGAATAGATAAAATAAAGGGAGACAGGATATGAGATATCTTCTCTCCCTTTATTTCTTGTATCAGAAATTATCTAGAGCATTTCAGTCTTAGAGTTGATCAGGTGTCACAATACTTCCAAATTCTTTTTTTAGTTTGAGCAGGCCTTGCTTTTGTTCTTTTAATATATCAAAGAGTTTTTCAAAATCACCTTGTTCTTTTGTGTAGGCAGTAATTTGCATTTCTATACGTGCAGTAATATTATCCAGGTATAAAGAAAATTGTTTATTATAAAGTTCCAAGGGGTATTCTTTATTGATTATTGTTTTAAACAGATCTTTTAAATCATTATATGCAGGGATATTACCCACTGGAGTTTTGATATATTTCACTTCATTATGTGCATACCTTTCAAGCCATGAAAGCCAGACTTTTACGTCTTTTTTTTCACCAAGGAGTTCTTCTGATGTCCCGCCTCTTGCTTTATGGGTAAGAAAATAGTTCAATCCTGCCAGTACAGGTTTCTTGTTTTCCGGGATTAATTTGTTTCCAAAGAATTCAAATTGGGCAGTAATGTAATCACTTAAAGCTCCGGGAATAAAAGGAGCATTTGCAAAGGGAGCTCTTTTCACACCTGTAGCTCCAACCTCTGTTGCTGTCGCTTTTGAAACTATACATGCTCCAATTGAAACACCGTGAAAGGGGTTTTTTGCAGCCCAGACAGGCGGCATTGTATCACTGTCTCTACCACTATACGTGAATATTTTTGTTGTTACACCCTTTTCATTTTCTGCATCTTCAGAGTAGTTTTTAAGCGCAGTTGAGGCTACTGTGCATCTGGCATTTGGGTGGGATATCGGAATCTCAATTCCATTATTGTCAGTCATGCCATTTTCCCATTCCCCATGGAAATTAAATCCTTTTTCAGGTTGTTTTTCCAGGCTTCCGTCCCAATAAGGTGTTTTTTTGTCATCTATGAGGACATTTGAAAAGATTACTTCAGAGCCTGGGTGTCTTAAAACATCTATAAGCAGTGGATCACCTTCGGAATTAACATTCTCTAAGATTCCAAATATTCCACATTCAGGATTAATAGATTGTATATCTCCGTTACTTTCCAACCACATTTGTGCAAGATCATCTCCAACAAAAAGGTCTCCGGTCATGGCTGTTGTCGTTTTACCACATCCGCTGGGCGCAGCACCGGCACACCATGTAACCCGGTTACCAGGTCCTTTTATTCCGGTGATAAACATATGCTCAGAAAGCTCTTTTCCACGATTTCCATATACTGCTTTATCAACAGCAAATCTGTGGTTTCCTTTTTTTAAAAGAAGTGTATTCCCTGCATAGGTGCAGTTGAAACTATATGTTGTTTGGTGGCCTCGATCCATGAAAACTCTTGCATTCGGCAGATCTTCAGGTCTGTTCAGGCCCTGGCTGTGGATATTTGTAAAAAAGTGGTTGGCTCTTGTAACCTCTTTATTAAAGACTGAAAAAATATTTCGATACAAAATGTCAGCGCTATGGGCAACATATGCAGAACTTGTGATTTCAAGTGCAGGGTTTGAACCAAACGCTCCTATCGGGCCTCTGATATAAAACCCAATAACCATTGTCATGTTTCCCATTATTCCGGAAAGATTTTCTTTTATTTCCTGAGTGGCTTTGCCTCTGTCCATTTGATTGGCAAGAGTGTTTACATGATCACCGGGGTCAGTGATATAGTATGTCCTGTCAATAATTCTTCCCTGCTCTTTTTCAAGGTCAAAATGAATAGTATGATCATTAATTAAAAGCGGACTTTCTTCTCCATTTTTGATGGCAAGGTCCCTTACAAATTGTTTGTCTTCTTTTGAGCCTGTATTGATAAATATAGAATCAGGTTTGCAGATAGATATTGCATTGGCAATTTTAATCAGAACCTCAGAATTTTGTATTTTATTAATTTTTGAATACTGAGTATCGTCCATATAAGTTTTGAATATTTCAGAACACTGTTTCAAGGTTTCAGAAGATTCAGAGGATTTTGTTCCACCTAATATTTCGCCAATATCCGTACCAGTATTATTATTCAGCATCGTTTCTTTAAGACCTCGTTTAAATATTTTAGGTAACAAACTATTAATTTTTATCATTATTGAAATATTAAGCAACCTTTTTTTAAATTTTATTTTAATTGAAAAGAAAAATAATTTATAGTAAGCATTGGTCAACCAAAAGGAACTTATAAGGAACACATAATGAAAATATATGCAGATTTGCATAACCATACAACAGCTTCAGATGGTGATTTTGCGCCTGATGAGCTTGTTTTTAAAGCAAAAGAGCTTGGCATAAACACTATTGGAATAACTGATCATGATACTTTAAACGGACTTGGGAATGCTATTGCTGCCGGCATAAACTATGGTATTGAAGTTATCGCCGGGGTTGAAGTCTCCATCAGGTTTAAGCGTTCTTTTTTTACAGGGACTCTTCATCTTCTTTGTTATTTTCATGTAAATCTTTTGGGGGATATGGAGTTTAGAAATACTCTTACAGCAATACTTTCTAAGGGCAGGGGGGACTTACTTGTTCAGGCAAGAGTTGATGAGATCAACGGGATATTCGGACCCTTAGGGGAAACTCCTGTTTTGGTGGAAGATCTTTTGTTTGAAGATATAGCAAAATATAGTTCTAATGCAACACGACGTCATTTCGCTCTCGCTTTAGAAGAAATACATAATATTTCAAATAAGAGGCAGATAAACAAAATTATTGGGAACAGCAGCCCTGCTTATATTCCTTCTGGAGTCAGGCTTGAAGATATTAAAATAATCTTAAATGATTATCCTGTGGTCAGCGTCCTTGCCCACCCTGCCGCCGGCTCCTTTGAAGGGAAAGGACATTACAAGGAAGTGCTTCCGCCGTTTGAGACAGTTGAAATTTTTTTGCCTGAGTTCCTTGATGCAGGGCTTAAAGGACTTGAAGTCTATTATCCGGGTCACAGTGAGGAATATATAGAGCTTCTTCTGGCGTTGGCAGATAAGCATAATTTAATTGTGACAGGAGGCTCAGACTGCCATGATAAAAAAAACAGACCTTTTGGGAACAATGGAATAAACAAGAATGATTTTGCTAAATTCAAGGTTCTGCTTAATGCAAGCTAAACCTTAACACAAATTAAATTTTAGTCAGTTACCAACCGGCTTTCTTTTTTCAACAGGTGATAATACTCACCTTTAAGTTTAACAAGTTCTTCATGGGAGCCTGATTCGCGTATTGTGCCATTTTTTATGAAAATTAAATTGTCACAATTTCTGACAGTGCTCAGTCTGTGAGCAATAATTATTGAGAGCCTTCCTTTCATCAGCTTTTTCATTGCTTTATGAACTTTTTGTTCTGATTCCGAGTCAAGGTAGGAAGTGGCTTCGTCAAAGATTATAAGGTCAGGATTAAATGCAAATGCTCTTGCTATGCATACAAGTTGTTTTTCACCACTTGAAAGTGGTTTGCCTTGTTCAAAGATCATTGTGTCAAGCCCTGGGTGACTGTTGAATAAAAAGTCACAATTTGCATCTTTTAAAGCTTTTTTCAGCACAACATCATCTTTCAGATAAGAAGGCGTAATGTTCTCTCTTATACTGCCGGAAAATAGAATTGGGTCCTGCATGACAAGTGCAGTTTTATCTCTTATGTTTTCAATGGAGTATTTATCATAATTGTTATTGTTGATTAAGATTCTACCGGAATCTTGTTGATAAAACCCTGACAAGAGATTAATGATTGAGGTTTTACCAGAACCTGTTTGCCCTACAATGCCTAGTGACCTACCTTTTGTAACTGCAAAGGAAATATCCTTTAAAACCTCTTCGCCTTTGTTATAGGCAAAAGAGATGTTTTGGAATTCAACTTTTTTAATATCATAAAGCTGGGTTTGATTTTTTGAGTTTGATGTTTTAAAAGTTTCAGTGTTTAAAATAGATATAATTCTTTCGCCTGAGGCAAGAGCGTTCTGAAGCAGGTTGAATTTTTCAGAAAGCTCTCTTACAGGTCTGAAAAACATTTTCATGTATGTTAAAAATGCAACAAGAATACCAATTGTGATTTTACCATCTCCTACCTCATTCCCACCAACATAAATTATTATACCTACACTTAAGGTCCCTAAAAATCCAACAAATGGCATAAATATAGCAAAGATTCTGATCTGGAGCAGCCCGGCTTTGAAATGTTCAAAATTTAATTTTTTAAATCGTTTTAAGAAAATATCAGTGCTTGATGTTGTCTGCAGGATTGCTATGCCGGTTATACTTTCTGAAAAACTGTGATTTATTTCTGAAATTTTTTGCCTGAGTGTACGGAAGACGTTTCTGGATATTTTTGAAAAGAAAAAAATACTTAAAAATATCAAAGGTACAAGTATGAATAGATAAAGTGCGAGTTTGAAATTTATGTAAAACATTATAGACAGTATGCTTATCATGAAAACAATATCTTTAAAGATAAATACGAGTATATTGGTAAACATTTCATTCATATTCTCGACATCGCCCGCAACTCTGCTCACAAGTCTTCCGCTGGTATTCTGGTCATAAAAAGATACTGGTAGATATACCATATGCTCAAAAAGGCGCTCTCTTAAGTTAAGGATAATCTTTTGGCCGGTATATTCCATGAACATGGCCTGAATAAAATCAATAATAAAAGCAAGGGTTATAATTCCTAAAAAAACAATACCAAAGAGTTTAAATGAGTTAATTAAAAATCCAAAAAACATAACTTGTTTTGTATCAGATACAGGTAGTATAAAACCGTCTATTGCTTTTTTGATAAGTATGGGGCTTAAAAGCTCAAGAAAAGTAAGTAAAAAAACAAGGGAAACTGATACACAGAGCATCCAGAAAAAAGGCTTGATAAAGGGCCATATTCCTTTTATCAACTTGAAATCAGTGAGTTTGATTTCTTTTTCTTCAAGTTCTGTTTCAGGAGACATTTTTATCCTCAAAAAGTTGTACAGTATAGGCGTTTTTGTAAAACAAGCTTTGCTTTATAAGATTTTCATGGGTGCCGGCATCTTCAATTTTGCCATTATTAAGAATATATATTTTGTCGCAAGGCGTAAGAGCTGCAATTCTGTGAGATACGATAATCAGAGTCGCATCATTTTTTAAAATATTAATATTTTTTATGACTTCAGATGCAGTATCAGTATCCATCTGGCTCACAGGATCATCCAAAATAATTATAGGTTTTTTTTGAATAAGTGTTCTTGCAAGCGCTATTCTTTGTTTTTGTCCTCCGGAAAGCGTAACTCCTCTCTCTCCAACAATTGTATCAACTCCCTTGGGCATGGCGGATATTGTTTTTTCAAGCATACAAGCTTTAAGTATTTTATCGAGCCTGTTTTGGGAGACGGTTTTCCCCATGATAATATTTTCTCTTATAGTGCCGGAAAAAAGGAAACTCTCCTGGGGGGCATAGGCAATATTATCTCTAAGTGATGCAAGATCAATATCATTCATATCATTCATATCAATATAGATATGACCTTTTGTACAATTATAGAGTCTTATAATTAGTCCAAGAAAGCTTGTTTTCCCGCTTCCCGGGGGGCCGGTAATTCCAGCTGAAGTTCCATTTTTTATTTCCAGTGTAATCTTTTTGAGAACATAATCCTGTCTATTATATGAGAAATCAACATTATTAAATTCTATCATACTCTGATGTTTATCCCGATGTTTATCCTGATTCCCATCCTGGGTCATACCCTGATTCATATTCAATTGTACGGCATTTAAAGAGTTACATACATCTGGTCTTGCATCTAACAGGGCATTAACTCGTTTTAGAGATGCAAGTCCTCTCTGCACAAGGTTGGTTACCCAGCCAAAAGCGATCATAGGCCATGCAAGAATACTTAAATATTGAATGAATGCCACAAGTTCTCCGGGAGTGAGGGCTTTTTCCATTACAAGATATCCACCATAAAAAAGAATTATTCCGGTTGAAAGATTAAAAACAAAAAACATAAATGGTTTTATAATTGCTGCCAGGTATGCTCTTTTAAGGTTTTTATTAAAGTAATCTTTTGAAAATTGTTGAACTTTACGGATGATGATTCCATCAAAGTTAAAAACCTTGATTATTCTTATGCCAAAAAAGCTTTCTCTTACTATTTCAGTTAAAGAGGAGAATGATTCCTGGGCAGTTCCATGAAAAGAATGCATTTTTTTCCCAAGAAATCTTGTGATAATAATAAGCATGGGCATGGGAATCAATGCATATAATGTAAGTTTTACATTCAAGTAAAGCATAATTCCAATTGTTGCGCTTCCCAATAGCAGTGCATCAGTGAGCGCAATCAGGCCAAATCCAAAGGCCATCCTGATATGATTGATATCACTTGTGGCATGCGCCATGATATCCCCGGTTTTAATTTTGTCATAATAGTCCTGGTCCAGAGTAAGAATGTGGGCAAATAATTGCTTTCTGATACCCTTTTCCACATTTCTTGCACTTCCCATGAGCAGGATGCGCCACCAATACCTGAGAGCTGTCATTAAAATACCAAGCAATATAATTATCAGGCTTAATTTCAAGAGAGCCAGGCTGTTATGTGGATCACTGGCAAGCATATCCACAGCTTGTTTAACCATAGCAGGAATAGTAAGCTGTACACCATCAACAATGAGCATGCATACTATGCCCAGAGTAATTTGCCCGAAATTTTTCTTAAAATATGGTAAAAGAAGTTTCAAAGCGCAATAGTTTTACGGGCAAACTCTATTGCTTTTTCTTTCTTTTTTGCATCCATGGTTTCAGGAGTTTTACATGAACCAAGAAATAATTCTCCAATGTTTACGCCTTTGTAAAATTTTATCAGTTTTTTAAATGCAAAAAAAGTCGGTTCTGCATTATTATCATATCCCCCTCCACCAGTTACAAGCAGTGCCTGGCGTTTGCCTTCAATAAGGGATTTATGATTTGGCTGATTATAATTTGTTACCAGAGACCAGCTTCTGTCAATAATGGATTTTAACTGGGACGTGACTCCCCAGAAGTAAAGCGGAGTAGTAAAGATTGTAAGGTCAGCAGCGATAATTTTTTCTAGTATTTCTGCTGCATCATCATTCTGAACGCATCCTATTTCATTTGGCTTTTCTTTGCATTTAGCACAGCCAAGGCACCCGTTTATTGTTTTTGCATTTAAGTATATGGATTCAACTTCATGGCCCTTTGATTTCAATTCGTCTTCTACACATCCAAGTGCTGTTGCAGTATTGCCTTTTTTTTTGGCACTGCCAAGTAAAGTTAAAACTTTCATTTATGTCTCCTAATTGGTAATGGCTAATTTGAGGTAAATATTACCCTAACAGAGCAACAAAATCAAACTTCAACTTGTATTAAAAATTCTGAATTTGGCCCGATAAGATTAAAACTTTTAAGATTGACATTGCCAACACCCTAAATTATAAAGCATTAAGAGAGAATCTGTTTACTAATAAATGATATTTTCATAGTTTTGGCGATTTCAAAAGGGAATATCATTAAAAAGTGGATGATATGCGGAACCGTACAACTACTTTTACATTTACTGAAAATCAAATAGCAGGTGCCAGTTAATAAAAAGATTATTATGCAAAAAGAAAAAAATCACATTGAAAAATTGAACAAAACATTGGCTGCTGTGTGCGGTCTTTACTGTGAAGCATGTTCTTTGTTCCTCGGCACTAATGAAGATTCTGAAAGGCTTCGGAAGATAGCAAAACAATTTCATATATCAGAAAAAGCTGCCAAGTGCTATGGCTGCCGTTCAACTAAAAGAGGACCTTATTGTGAAAACTGCAAAATGTTCTCCTGCGCTGCTGAACAAGGAATTGATTTTTGTATTGAATGTACTAAGTATCCCTGCGATGATCTAAAGCAGTTCCAATCTGAAATGCCTCATAGGATCGAGCTTTGGGATGACCTTGAGCATATCAAGACCTTTGGATATGAACACTGGTTGAAGAACATTTTAAGAAACTATAGTTGCCCTCAGTGCGGGAATATTAATTCCGCCTACGACTCAAAATGTAGGAAGTGTGGTAAAGAGCCGAGCTGCGATTATGTAGGCAGACACAAAGAGACAATTGAGACTTATATGAAGAACAGATGATGCAGCCCTAAACGTTGCAAAACCGTGAGGAACTCATGTTCTGATTTTGAAACTGCTGACAAGGCTTGATAGCTTAAAATTATCATTGGATTGTTGTTGTAAATATATATTATCTTGACTTTGAGTTAAATAAGAATCATAATAGCATCAAAAATTGAGTTGATTGATTCAATAAACGACTCAACCATTCATCCAGAAAAATAAGGATTCGACCAATTGTATGAAATATATCTGGCAAAACAAATTATGGCCTAACTTCATATGGGATAGTGATTGCCTTCTGAAACCACTGGGAGATATCAGGTTCAGTCAAGGTTCTCTGTTAGCACAGATCAGGGAGTTAGGGTTTGAAATTCAGCAGACAGCCCGAGCAGATGTTTTGGTTGAGGAAGCTTTAAAAACATCAGCAATTGAAGGTGAAAAATTAGATCCCGATGCTGTGCGCTCTTCTGTCGGACGTAGG
>JAIOSM010000407.1 GCA_021107575.1 Desulfobacteraceae bacterium
ATGGCAGCTCAGGAAAGAGTAAAACAGGAAAATATAACTTTGTTAACCCTGTTGCCCAGGAAAAGGGGATAGATCCTCTGCCTGATTATAAAGAACCTGACAAAGAGCTGCAGACTGACACAGAATATCCATTTATTTTTGGAAATTTCCGGCTGTTTGGGCATGAACATTCTTCAACTTTTAATAATTTTCAGCTCATGAAAATAAATGAAACAAATTTTTTGTGGATAAATAAAATCGATGCTATAGAACTTGACATAGCTGAAGGTGACAAGGTCAGACTGCAATCCCCATGGGGCAGTGTGGAAACGGTTGCAAGACCCACATGGTCAATTATGAAGGGAGTTCTTGGTAGCCCAGGAGGTTTTGGACATGTTCGTGGAATTGAAGGCGACCCTAAGTTTCAGGTACTTGGTGGGATCAACACTCCCAGTATCATGAAATCAAATGCTGCTGAAAAAGATGGCGGAACTACAATACTGAAATATATCAAAACCAAAGTAGAAAAAATAAAATAATGACTATTGCAGCTGTAAAATCAATTTTTATTGGTGTGGGCGGATCATTGATCCTTGCTGTTTTCTGTTCAACATTTCTTACAATAGAAAAAATTTTATTTATAATGCCGCTATTTATTGCCTTTAATGGTGCAATAACAGGCTACAAGATAGTGGAAACACTGAAAAGCTCCATTATGAATACTCCTCTTTTTTCATTTGTGCTGGGAGTTGGCAGTGGAACACTTACCTTTGTTGTTGTGAATCTTACGGGATTATTTATAAGGGATACTTTTACGCTCAATATTTTTGATTTGTTTGTTTATATGGCTGTATCAGGAATCACAAGTTATCTGGGGGCGAAACTTGCTGTCAGATATTTTAATTTATAATTGATCTATGTTTTAAAAAGGAGAATCAAATGAAGAAAATTTTTATGCATTTCATTATGATGACGCTGATTTTACTATTTACAGCGTCAGGATCTTTTGCCGGGGACGGCATATCAGCATCATCCTATAAGGCAGGGGATGTAGTTGAGATTACCGGCAAAATTGCGCCGGGTCAGGATTTGTACATTGCCATTGCCCAGCAGAAGATGTTTGCACCAAAGGATACAAATGGTGCACATGAAATTAAAAAATTCAAAAAAGAAACCAAAAAAAATGGCTTTGGTCAGGATACAAAGATTCCACCTCTTTATTATCTCATCACAAATGTACCGGAAAAATTTGGTGAAATAAAAAAGAAAAGATTTGGAGGTCCTTCTGTTCTTCTGAAAAAAGGGCAGGGAATTTACTCAACTACCATGTTCTATCTGAAAAAGAAACTTGGTGATATTGATGCAGGAGCACGCAGCATGCTTGGACCCATCAAATCAGATGAGCAATGGAATATGTTCAGGTGGGCTAATGAAAGTTCCTATGGTATAAATACCATTGGTAAAGAAGGTAACAGAAAAGGTAAAGTAGTTATTTTCTCGAGATCTGTCATCACTGACGATTCCAGTGGCAATTACTGGGATAAAGGCACCTCTGTAGAACTTGATAAAGCAACAGGTGTTTTTACAGCTTCCTTTAAATCCTTCAGACATACCCCTCCTGGCACAGAATTTGATGTATATGTGAATAGTGCGAAAATCGGAGATTATAAATTAGAAAAAAATGGATTCTGGCTCTCCAAGGGTTACAGATATATGAACCCCTTATGGATTGTTATTGGAGCTATTTTAGTTGGGACCTATTTTTCCATGATCGGTGCAGCAGGTGGCATGCTCATGGCAGCTTTCCAAGTATTGGTAGTTAATACCATGGGACCTGTGGGTATAAATGCAGCAAATGTATTAAAACCCTCCAATATAGCCCTGACCCTTTTCTCCCCCCTTGGATCTTTCTGGCGGTATGCAAAGATTGAAAAACGTGTTGCATGGCCAATAGGACTCTCCTTTGGTGTGGGTATTTTTATAGGTTCTATCTGGCTTGGTAAATATGTATCTGCAGTTCTGCCCATGAAAGCCTATAAAGAATGGCTGGCTGTTCTGGTTGTTATAATGGGAATCAAGACCTTAATGGAAATGACTCCTAAGGCTATGAATAAAAGAAAAAATATCAAGGCCATGACCCAAAAATTCAATAAAGAGATTGCTGCAGCCAAAGCAGAAGGTCGTTCAGCAGAAATGGGCAGTATTGAACCCATAAAAACAGGTCTCACGGATTACCGCTTTAAATTCTGGGGTGAAGAATTCAAAATCAACCCATTACTTTTTGCAATCCTTGGTATTTTTATTGGTATAGTATCAAGATCCTTTGGTATTGGCGGCGGTTTCCTTCTTGTACCAGCCATGACTACTCTTGGTGCACTTCCAATGTATGTAGCTGTTCCCATATCTCTGGTCGGAACCTGTTTTTCAAGTATTGGCTCCTTTATCGGATATTTAATGGCAGGATATCTGCCTGATATGACCCTTGGTATCTCCATTATAATCGGTGGATTTGCAGGTGGTATGTTAGGTAGTCGTGCCCAGAAATTATTTTCTGAAATGACATTAAAAATTATCCTTGCAGTAACATTGTTTTTCTTATTTTTCAGATTTTTTAAAATTGAAATCTGGATATAACTATGACTCGTAAAGGATAAATGAACCATGAAACCCGTGCGCTGCTTATTCATAATACTCAAAACAGCCACGGGTTTTACCTTAAGGAAAATTTATGAACAACTTACTTGACAAAATATGGGAGCCCATAGAAGCTTTTTTAAACTATACTATAGTTTCTCTGGACAGAATATTATCCCCCCTTGAGGTTTTTGGCCCCTGGTTTGTAATATTTATTCTTGCCTTTGCAATTGTTATTCTCACAAGAATCATAGCACGGTTTTATGTGACTAAAAGATATCTTAAGCTGGAAAAAGAATTTAAGCACTGGCATGGTGTGAGAGAAGAGGCTATGAAGCAGTCTGACAGAAAAAAAGGTAAAGCCCTGGCAAAAAATATTGACCAGGCAGAATTGAATAAAGCATATTATGATTATTTTTTTGAAGGACTGTTAAAACATTTTGCTACTAATGTCCTTCCCATATTATTGATGGTTGCCTATGTGACAAAGGTGTATACGCCCCAAACTCTTTTAAGCCGATTTGGAGAAAAATGGATATTTTCTTTTTCTTTAGGGTCTACATCCCCGACAAATGTTAGTTCCCTGCTCTGGTTCATCATTTGCCTGATTTTTTCATTTATACTCTATGCAGTATTGAAAATGATCTTTAAAAAAAAGATATGCCAAAAAAAACCTTGCCTATCATAACGCGTCTTTTAAAAATCATTCCGGCAATAACTATTGCAGGTTTGATTTTATTTCCCATTGATGGATATACAACCCAGCTTCATTCCGGCTCTGAAGGAATCATCACCCATCAAATAGGGCACTTTTTTTTCCTTTTTTCCATGGTGACCCTTATTTTTACCATTACAAGCAAAGGATTGAATAAACAAAAAGGCTGGCGATTGATTCAATATGCAGCTTTCTTTTTCATTCTATGGAACTTATGCGCCATCACCACTCATTTTTTTGATAACCAAATCCATGCAGTAACAATCGAGAATATATCTCTCGGAAAAATAAAAATCATAGCCAATAATGATTCGTTAATGCTGGCCTGGTTTTATTATATTTTAAAACTGGACCATCTGTTATGTGTGCCAGCCATGCTATTCCTTTATAAAGGGCTTTCAAACCTTGTTGAGGCCCAAAGACATATAGTGGCAGAAAAGGATATTTCATGATCCTTTCATTTATTCCAATCCTAACAGTGGATGTTCTTGGCTCAATGGCCATGGTAGTAATTGCCCTTCTGTCTCTTTATAAGGTAAGGCTATTAAGGACTATGGACCCTGACAACACGATCTTTCATTATCTCATGTGGATCAGTACCGGATTTATGATTTTTTCCATATCAAGATCATTTGGTCATATTTTAAGACAATTTTTAATTCTGACATCAAACGCCGAGTCCTGGCATGCCATCAGTGCCTATACCGGAAGTATCAACACGGTTTCTTTCATGCTTATAGGCTTGATAACTCTCTTTTTTAATCACAGCTGGAATATCAACGAAAAAATTCTTTCCAGCAAGAAGAAACTTGAGAACACCCATATTGAGCTTATAGATCTGAATCAAACCCTTGAGCAGAAAGTTATTGAAAGAACCGAACGACTCACAAGCAGTGAACATAAGTGTCGCAGGATATTTGAACAATCTCTGGATACCATAATTGTTACAGACAGTAAATTTGAGGTCATGGAAATTAATCCTGCCGGCATTGAACTCACAGGATTTACCCGGGACGAAATGATGGTGAAGAAGATGACACTGGGTAGTTTTTTTGCTTCTCCTACAGAATGGATGAGGATCAGCCAAAAGATAGCATTAAAAGAATATATCTTAAATGAAGAAGCTGAATTTTTACGACCAAACAATGCATCATTACTGGCCCTGATTACCAGCGGCATAGATTATGGTGCGTTTGGCTGTGCAAAAACCTATCATTTTATCATTAAAAATGTAAATGATAAGAGGCAGATGGAACGGCAGATGGCCCAGGCAGACAAACTGGCTGCTTTAGGTGAACTTTCTGCAGGAGTTGCCCATGAAATAAATAATCCTCTGGGAATTATCTTAGGGTATACCCAACTTCTCCTCAAAGAGGAACCTGAACACAGAGATGATCTTAAAATTATTGAAAAGCACGTTAAAAACTGTCAGGTTGTTGTGTCAGATCTTTTAGCGTTCTCCCGAAAAAGTTCCATCAGCAAATCAACTATTAACATAAATACCGTTATCAAAGATGTGGCTGCTTTCTTATCAAATCATACAGATTTCAGAAATGTTGGCATTCATCTTAACCTTCTCCCAGAAGTTCCTCTGAATATCACAGGTAATGAACAGGAGATGAGACAGGTAATAATGAATTTTGTTATTAATGCCTGTCATGCAGTAAACAAAAAAGGGAGCATAAATATCTCCACTAAAACTGCCCGGGAACAAATATTGATTATAATTGAAGATGATGGTAAAGGTATTGAAATGGAAAATCTTTCAAAAATCTTTGACCCATTCTTCACAACAAAGCCTGTGGGTCGGGGAACCGGGCTTGGCCTTTCTGTTGGCTATGGTATTGTTAAACAACATGGTGGTGATATTGCAGTAAAAAGCAAACCAGATAGCGGCACAGTTTTCACCATAATATTACCACAAGTTATGCCTGCCCAAAATTAAATAGAATTAAGGCAAATAACGAGAACTAAAGCAATGCCGTACAAAATCCTGACAGTTGATGATGAAAAAGATATAACAAGGCTTCTTCAACGAACCCTTGAACCGGAAATCGACTGTAAAGTGTCCATGGCTTTTTCAGCAAAAATGGCCATGAATATCCTGGCTAATGACACATTTGACCTTGTTATCTGCGATATTAAGATGCCTGGAATGGATGGTTTTGGTCTTCTGGATCACATTACCCAGTCCTTTCCGGACCTCACAGTTGTTATGCTGACAGCCTTTGGGAATATAGATCTTGCTGTTAAGGCTATCAAAAAGGGTGCTTATGATTTCATTTCCAAACCCTTTGACCAAAGTGAAATTATTTATAAAATTCAAAAAGCTCTTGAACGCAGCCACCTGCTTGCTGAAAACAAGCGACTTCTCAGCGAAAAAAAAGGCTTTTCATCTCAACTTGTGGGTACAAGTGAAGCAATGGCTAAAGTATATGAAAAAATATCCATGATAGCTTCAAGCGATGTATCTGTGTTGATTCTTGGTGAGTCCGGGACAGGTAAAGACATGACAGCCAAAACTATCCATTCACTCAGTCCCAGACAGAATCAACCGTTTATACCGGTGAACTGCCCCACCATACCGGAACTGATTCTGGAAAGTGAATTATTCGGGTACAAGAAAGGCGCATTTACTAATGCTGCAAGAGATAAAAAAGGACTTTTCCAGGAAGCTGACAAGGGTACACTGTTTCTGGACGAAATAGGTGATATTGGCCCAACTATTCAAACAAAGCTTTTGCGGGCAGTTCAGGAAAAAGAAATTAAACCTCTTGGTGATACAAAGACCCAAAAAATTGATGTCAGAATTATAGCTTCCACCAACAGCGATCTTGAAAAAAAAATGGCAGAAAATAAATTCAGGCAAGATTTTTTCTATCGACTCAGTGTCATTACCATTGAGTTGCCGCCACTCAGGGATCGAATTACTGATATCCCTGCCCTTGCAGAACACCTTGTAGAAAAAAATTGTAAAAAATTAGACAAAGAGCCTAAAATAATCTCATCCAAGGTATTGGATCTTCTGATGAAGCAACCATGGCCGGGAAATGTAAGGGAGCTTGAAAACGTATTGATTCAGGGAATTCTATATTCTAAAGAGGAAATCATTAATCAGGCCGATCTTCCTATCAAACCGGTTCAAAGACCAGAGGCTGACAAGCTTAATAGCTCCTCCTCCGAGAATAAAGAGCTTTACAAATTATTTTATAAGGATGCCAAAGAAAAAACCCTGCATGATTTCAATCATGATTACATTGGTGCACTGCTATCCATGACCAATGGCAATGTCACCCAGGCTGCAAAACACTGCAACCTGGATCGCCAGGGATTACAACAGATCATGAAACGATTTTCCATTGATCCTGACCAATTTCGTTAATCTGTACTTATTAATCCTGTTCAGCTAACCTAATTTTTTGACAAGCTGATTAGCAGCTGTCAATAATGGATCCCACACAGGACTGAACGGCGGGGCATAGGCAAGATCTGTCTGGGAAAAATCTGCGACCGTCATATGATTATGCAAAGCCACTGCAATGGCATTGATTCTGTGAGCCACACCTTCTTTGCCAACCATCTGGCAACCTAAGAGTCGACCGGTTTTTCTATCTCCTACCATACTGATATAAATAGGCTTGGACCCGGGATGTCCATGGGCGCGAGATCTTGTCTTGACTGTATTCTCAACAGGATCAAATCCTGCATCTAAAGCTTCCTCGACATTAAGGCCGGACCGTGCGATTTCCAATGAAAAAGCCCTGAACACAGAAGTACCGACTACTCCCTGAAGGGATGTCCGCGTTCCGCAAATATTATCTGCAACTGCCCATCCTGCCCTGTTAGCTCTGAGTGCCAGAGGGATATAGCATCTTTGACCTGTTACCAAATGGAATGCATCTGCACAGTCACCTGCTGCATAAATATCATTATCTGATGTTTTTAAATGCCGGTCAACAACGATTGAACCTGATATCCCAAGTTCCAGCCCTGCATCTTTTGCCATGTCACTGCAAGGGTTTACACCCTGGGCAACCAAAACCATATCTGCCTCAAGACTTAAGTTATCACATTCTACAGACACTCCATGCTCCTGAGAAACAATCTGTTGAATTGCATAGCCGGGATGCAGCTTTACATCGTTTTCCGTAAGCTCTTTTCTGACAATTTCAGCAAGATCTTTTGCCATCCAGGGCAAAAATTCAGACCTTGGTTTAACCATTACAGTTTCAATATTTCTTTTTCTGAATGCTTCACTCATTTCAATTGCAATATAACCCATTCCAATAATCACTGCTTTTTTAACATTTTTTGCCTGGATATAGGATTTGATCGTTTTACCATGTTCCAGGCTTTTTAAGGTCATAACCTGGGGAAGGTCGAAGCCCGAAAGCTCAGGAAGAATTGGCGAAGCACCTGTTGCAATAAACAATTTATCATAATCAAATGAAAAATCTTTTTGATCACTGGTTTTCCCTGCTACTTTTTTAGACACCCGGTCTATCTTATCCACTCGGTGCCCTGTCAAAAGATTGATATGATTCTTATCAATAAAAACTTCTGCTTTTCTAACTACAAGCTTGTCCATATCTCTTTCAGGGTCAGCAATATTATAGGGCATGCCGCAGGCACTGTAAGATACGTCCTGCGTCTGCTCCAATACAATCACTTCCATATCAGGATCTTTTCTCTTTGCTCTGCTGGCAGCACTCATTCCGGCTGCATCTCCACCAATAATGACAAATCTCATAATATTTCCCTTTGAATTATAATATATACTTCCATCACATATACTTCTACTACATCAGTATCATATTTTTTTAAATTTCCAAATCTTTTAATGCATCTGTAAGAAGTTTCTTAAACCGGTCAAGAGTAACTGGATATGCCTGCATAGGGATTCCCATCCAGTCGCAATATTCCAAAAATTCTTCTGGATTTTCTTCCATGTATTTATCTAAGTACCCGATACCATCAAGCACAATAGCACCGCCGGTATGTCTGGGAAAATTTTCATTGGCAATTGACTTATCCCATCCTTTGAACACCTGAGTCCGGTACTTGACCCAGCCCGGGGTCATAAACCAGACCGGTTCACCTCCGGCCATTTCATCAGTAATTTGTTTCATCTCTTCATCGCTTGCCAGCATACCCATGCAATGGCTTGCTTTTACCCTGGCAACGCCCAAACCCTGTTCTGCGATAATAGTTTCCATCAGCCGTGTAGGATTATCAGGATTGACATAACAATACTTACCTCCATAGACAACGATCACACCATTGGCAACAGTTTTAGATTTTTCAATAAACTTTATGAGTTGTGTTTCAAGTTCAGGAATATCCTGGTGAAGCCCGGGTGTTGTATAAAAAATATGCCTGGTATCAAGG
>JAIOSM010000334.1 GCA_021107575.1 Desulfobacteraceae bacterium
AAAGCCTGATAATCATTTAATAGAGTATGTTTATTCCGAATTAAAAAGAATATATAATGTTCAAAAGAAATAGAATAAAGTTTACTGTAATTGTTAATTTTTTTATAATAAGAGAGAAGCTAAAAGAACCCTTTTTTCAATAACAAGTGCTTATCAAAATATTGATGATTTTTTATATGAGGTAATAGCAATTGACAACAACTCAAGTGAACCTTTATCTATCGATTTTGTAAAAAGTTTTGGCAAAAATTTTAAATACATATTTTATAACAATGATCTTCCTTCTCCTTGTAAAGCAATTAATTATGGAGTAAGTATGGCCAAAGGTAAATATGTTATTGTTTGCATTGATGGAGCACGTATCTTATCGTCAGGAATTTTTAGTAAAATGCTTAATATCCTTAAGTTTGATCCTAATCCATTTATATTTATACTATAAATATGCATATAGGTTTAAAACCACAAAAATTTCTTATGCAAGAGGGTTACAATCAAATTGAAGAAGATAAATTATTCGATAGTGTCAACTGGAAAATCAATGGTTATAAATTATTTGATATTTCATGTGTTGCCCCTTCAAGTTTTGAAGGATACTTTTCTGTTATTGGCGAATCAAATTGTTATTTAATTAAAAAAAATAGTTTCATTTCGTTAGGGGGATATAATGAAGGATTTGTTTCCAAAGGAGGAGGATATGAAAATTCATGTTTTCTTAACACTGTTAAATTGAATTCTGATTTGATTTACAGCTTAATGGGAGAGGCAACTTTTCATCAGTTTCATGGCGGAGCAATAACAAATTCAACTAATAGGAAGCATGATTTAAAAGTTTTACATGAGGAGTACTTTCGTATTGTATGTAAGAAATATATTCCCTTTCCACCAAAGCATGTTTTTTATTTTGGCGTTTTAAATGAATTGAATTGTTATGAAGAATAACCTGATCCTTTTCTGAATTGGTAGTCACTTTAAATTTTCTTCTTGCTTTTGGCATTAATCTTTCTTGTTTCATTAACCTGCAAACCCTGTTTTTCGAACATGTAATTCCTTGTTCTTTTAATTTTTTTGCAATACGGGGACTGCCATACCTCTCTTTATATTCAAAAAATATCCTTTTGATCTTTTCTGATTTTTTAAATACTTTTGTTTCCAGGTGGATAAAGTTGTTTGATGGACTCCTAAATCTTTGGCTATTTAAAGATACTTTAGAAATAGTCATATCCACACCTCGCCTTATCGTAAGTAATTAATTAAAATAGTTTGGATGCAAAAAAACAAGCCAAAATTATTTGGCTGCCACCATCTCGTGATTTACAGCACCCATCACCCGATTATTCTATAAATATTTTTTTTCGATCAATATATTGTAATAGGAATTTTTTTGTCGGATTTAATTTTTTAAGAAATTATTTTCTTAAAAGAACACAATCATGCAACCCATAAAACCTTAGAATTCTAAATTAATAAAAGGACCTCAATATATTGATAATATAATTTATTTGACAAACTTAACAAATTCTATTATCAATATCAGAAGGCTATTTATTCATGCTCAATTACCATGCGTTAGCAGCGAAGTGATATTGACTGATTCTGCACAACAGGTTACTTGCAAATTTTTTTGTATACTATTTTTACACTTTAAATATAAATTTAAGGAGGATTAATTAATGTTAAGTAACAAAAAATATCAGAGATTTTGTTATATCGGGGTAATACTATTATCCCTGATGTTTACTATGGCAACAACATCTGTTGCTAAGCAACCGGATAGAATCGCCAACATTATTATGTCGCCGGAGGGTATTGAATTCAATTTACTCCAGCCGGTGCTGAGTATAAATATAAAAATTGCAGGACCTGGGGGTCTTTATTTCCAGAAACAATTAGATCCGTACGACCCATATCTTCCACTTTACACTCTGGGAGATGACCTGCAAGATGGATATTACAAATATGAAATTAAAGCTTTATCCACACAGGAAGTAATAATTTCTAAAGAGCATTCCAAACCACAATTAAATAACGGAAGAGATCAAAGCTCACTGAATGCCCATGCTCAAATGAGCCAAACAAATCATATCAAGCTTGCTCAAAGCGGAGGTTTTCAAATTAAAAATAATGATGATATTGAAAAAAATGTAATGAGTGCACAAAAACAAAACAAAAGAGGTGATGCAGATGAATAAATTACTCAAAAATTTTTTATTATCATTATTGTTAATTTTTGCGGTCTCCTCTTTTTCTATCCCGGCTTACTCAGACCATCTTATTTATGATGATTTAATTGTTACCGGTAGTGAATGTCTTGGGTTTGATTGTGTAAATGGTGAATCTTTCGGTTATGACACACTTGTTTTAAAAGAGAACAATTTGCGTATTTATTTTAATGATACCAGTGCCTCTGCATCCTTTCCAACGAATGACTGGAGGATCCAAATTAATGACTCAGCAAATGGAGGCAAGAGCTATTTTGGCATTCAAGATGCCAGCGCAGGTAGACAGGTGTTTACCATCGAAGCTGGTGCGCCAGCCAATGCATTATATGTTGAAGATTATGGAAGAGTAGGATTAGGTACAAGTATTCCTTATGTAGAGCTGCATATAGCTGACGGAGATACTCCAACAGTGAGGCTTGATCAGGATGGAAGCTCAGGATGGTCTCCTCAAAGCTGGGATGTTGCAGGAAATGAGTCCAACTTTTTTATAAGAGACGTAACAAATGGATCAAAACTTCCCTTTAGAATTCAACCAAGCACACCTTCAAGCACATTATGCCTGAAAGCAGATGGAAAAGTTGGGATCGGGACCTGGTCTCCGGATGCTCCTCTTCATGTCGAAGCTGCTTTAACAGGTCCAGTTGATACCATGCTTGTTCAAAATACGACTGGTCCTGCTCGTTTAGTTTTACAAAATGATACCATAACACCATCTACCACAGGAGATCCTAGATGGATTATTAACAGTAATGGGACCCTGAGAATTTCTTCAGGCACTAGTTCTCCTGAGTTTATCCTTAACTCTGAAGGTGATCTTACAGTAGCAGGCTCATTCTTTTCGGGGACGGCAATAGAATACCCCGATTATGTTTTTGATGATAATTATCCTCTGATGCCTTTATCTGATTTGAAACGTTTTATAGAAAAGGAAGGGCATTTACCAAATATTACTAATGCAGAGGAGGTTAAGAAGGCCGGTGGAGTGAATGTAACTAAACTTCAAATTAAATTATTAGAAAAAGTTGAAGAATTAACCCTGTATACGATTAAACAGCAAACAATGATTGAAGAATTGAAGAAAAAAATCGAAGGATTAGAAAATTAATATACTGAAAGAATTCTTTAATAAATTAAATTTATAATTTTTAAAGTTCCATTGATTATTATAAATAATCAATGGAACTTTTTTATTGGAATCGATTTATAAATCACTCCCTCTAAAGCATGCCAACATGACTTGAGACCTTTGTACGATTGCTCTGTTTTTTCCAAACTTGCTTGCCTGAAGCTTTAGTTTTTTGATTAATTTCTACCATTTTTCTTGACTGAATTCAACGCAAACAATTGATTTTATTTGATATTCATGTTATTATGCCCTCATAAAATCAAC
>JAIOSM010000351.1 GCA_021107575.1 Desulfobacteraceae bacterium
TTAAAAAGCTTAAGAATTCTTTGGCTATGGGGGATAATGTGCGTTTTTTATGCGTGACAATATAAAAACATCTGTGAAGATTTAGCCCTTTAACAGTTAAAGCTTTTAGCCTGCCGGTTGTTATATCATCCTCTACTGCAATTGTTGAAAGTATTGATATACCGGCTTTACTGAGAATTCCCTGAATAATAGCTGCAGTACTCCCCATTCTGGCAGCAATATTAAAATTTGTAATATCCAGCTTTGCATCTTCCATGCTCTGTAATATTGATTTACAAGTACCTGAACCCTCTTCCCTTAAAAGGAAAGGCTCTTCAAAAAGCATGGCATTATCAATCTCATCCCTGTCCGCCCATTTATGACTATAAGGAACAATAAGCTTCATTTCATCATCAATAAGCTTTTGTTGTACGATTTTAGCATTGTTTGTACTTGCACCTACAATACCTAACTCAGCTTCTCCATTTTCAACTTTTTTAATAATCTGAGCTGTATCTCCTGCAAGAACAGAAATATTTACACCTGGAAACTGCCTGGAAAATGGTCCTATCAGCCGGGGGATTATATAACCTGCCGGGATTGTACTGCCGCCAAGAATGAAATCCCCTCTTACGTTACCAAAAAATTGAAAAACTGCGGTTTCAGCTTCCTGGGTAAGGCTTACTATTCTTTTGGCATATGAATAAAGAATTTCTCCGGGTTTTGTCGGGACAACTTCTCTTCCTAATCTATCTAAAAGCTTGCACTCAAAATACTCTTCCAGATCTTTTATATGGCTGCTTACTGTGGGTTGTGAAAGGTGGATTGCCTTTGACGCCAGAGAAAAACTTTTTTTTTCAACTACATTTTTAAATATTTTAAGTTGCCAGATATCCATATGATTAAGCTATCTCTTTTTTAATGTCTCAAATTTTTCTTCAAGTTTCAGCATGACAGGGTTTGATACCATGCCTGAGATATCTCCACCAAACTGTGCGGCCTCTTTAATTATTGATGAACTTGTAAAAATCCATCTTAAGCCGGTCATTAAAAAAACTGTTTGTACTTCCCTTGAAAGACTACGGTTCATTAATGCCATTTGGAATTCATTTTCAAAATCCGAAATAGCTCTCATTCCTCTTAAAAGCGCAATCGCTCCACGCATTTCAGCATAGTCAACTAAAAGCCCGCCAAATGAATCAACTTCTATTGAATCAGTATGATTAAAAGTTTCTTTTATCATTGTAACTCTTTCTTCAACAGAAAAAAGAGCCTTTTTTGAAGGGTTATGCAAAACCGCAATAATTACCTTGTCAAATATTTTACAGCCCCGATCAATAATATCAATATGCCCATTTGTGAGGGGATCAAACGATCCCGGATAAACTGCAACTTTTAAATTTTTTCCCATCTCTTTAATAATCCCCTGTATATGTCTATTAAATATCTATCTGCTACATACTAATCTGTTTTTTTCTAAAAAAGGAAATCAATGTTTTCCCATAAGTTCTCTTATCATAAAGATCAAGGCCTGACACCTTTTCTAAATTATTCTCCTTTAAAGAGTGTTCTACAATTATAATTGATTCATCATGCATTATGCTCAATAAATCAATGTTCTCAAAAATACCAGGAATAAAACCCCTATTATATGGTGGATCCACAAAAATAAAATCAAACTTTTGTTTAAAAAAAAACCCCCTTGAAGATAAAATGGTGTATGCGTCATGCCTCAAGACCTCTGCGCTCTCTTTTATACCAAGGAGTGCAATATTTTTATTGATAATTTGAACTGATTCTATTGATTTGTCAATAAAATATGATTTAGCAGCTCCCCTGCTCAAAGCTTCAATCCCAAGTGCTCCGGTTCCTGCAAAAAGATCAAGCACCATAGCATTATCAATTTTTTGCGCCAGAATATTAAAAAGAGCCTCCCGTATTCTATCAGAAGTCGGTCTTATTTGCTTCCCGTTTAAGCTTGTAAGCTTTCTGCCCTTAAATTCCCCTGCAATCACTCTCATTTTATTCATTCATCGCTTTTAAGGTAAGGGTGGGGAATATCCTTAAGATCAACCAAATCATCCTGAACCATAATAGAAAGCCTTTCTATTAAATTTTTCAGCTCCCTTACATTGCCTGGCCAGTCATAATTAATAAATGCATCAATAACCTGCTCAGTGACTTTCTTTTTCTTGCCTGTGGTCTGGCTGGCAGATGTCTCCAGAAACACATCCACAAGATCAGAGATATCTTTTTTTCTTTCCCGTAATGCAGGGACATGAATAGGAATGACATTGAGTCTGTAATAAAGGTCTTCTCTGAAGTTCCCTTGCTTGATCTCCTGCTCAATATCTTTATTTGTAGAAACCAATATTCTCACATCCATACGAAGAGTACGCCCACCGCCAATCCGCTGGAAAGTTTTAGATTCAATGGCTCTGAGTATTTTTGCCTGGGTTTTAAGATTCATATCTCCAATTTCATCTAAAAACAGAGTGCCGCCGGATGCAAGTTCGAATTTACCTTTATTTCTTGCTGTATCTTCCCCCATTGCCCCTTTTTCATGGCCAAATAATTCGCTGTCAATATTCTCTTCAGGTATGGCAGCGCAATTGACAATAACTATCGGTCCTTCAGGTCTCAAGCTTAGCTGATGAATGGTTTTTGCAACAAGCTCCTTACCGGTTCCGTTTTCTCCGGTAATCAGTATTGAAGCCTCTGAAGGAGCAGCTCCTGCGATTTCTTTATAGAGTTTTTTTACAGCAGGGCTTGATCCACTAATTGAATTTTTTTCTATGGTTTTTTTTCTTAAATATTTATTTTCCTCTTCAAGTCGCCGAAAATTTAATGCATTATTAATGGTTAGCATTACCCTGTTAATGGAAAGCGGCTTTTCAAGAAAATCAAAAGCGCCGGCTTTAGTGGCATCAACGGCAGACTCAATGGAGCCGTGCCCTGTAATCATTATCACAGGTAGAGTGGGATGATTTTTTTTAATTTCTTTTAGAGTTTCAATCCCATCCATTCCGGGCATCCATATGTCAAGGAGCACAATATCAGGGGATTCTATTTCAATTTTTTTCAGTGCCTCATACCCGTTAAAAGCATGGAGTACTTCAAACCCGTCATCAGAAAGTATTCCCTCTAAAGATTCAATTATCATTTCTTCATCATCAACTATTAAAACTGCTGGGTACATTTTCTCTCCTAATTATCTGTTATACAGCCAAATTACACAGGAAGTTCAATAATAAACTTTGCTCCGTCAGGTTTATTATCCTGGACTCTTATTGATCCATGGTGATCTGTAATAATAGAATTTACAATTGCAAGCCCTAGTCCCATTCCTGATGTTTTTGTTGAAAAATATGGTTCAAATAATTTAATTTTTTCACTGTCTGATATTCCTTTTCCATTATCAGCAATTTCCACAGTCACAATCTGCAAAATCTCATCATATGAAATAGTAACTCTGATTATACCATTTTTATTAACTGCTGAAACCGCATTATCAAAAAGATTAATAAAGGCCTGTTTCATATGCTGGGGATCAAGGTTCAAACTCGGTAGGTTTTTATCAAAATCAGGCTTTATTGTAACATTTTCCAGACCTTCTTTATAGAGTGCGATTGTTTCATTGACAATAACTTCAATGCTGCATTGTTGTAAATTAACTTCAGGGAATTTGGCAAAAGTTGAAAATTGATTGACAAGGTTTCTAATATGCTCTACCTGGTCTATTATCGTGTTAGTACAGGTTTCAAAAATGTCTTCATTAATCTGCTTTGAATACTTTTTTTTCAGGCGCTGGGCAGAAAGATTTATAGGCGTTAACGGGTTCTTCACTTCATGAGCTATCCTTCTTGCGACTTCACGCCATGCTGCCACACGCTGCGCTTTTTCAAGCTCTGTAAGATCATCAAAAACCATTACTGCGCCAATATTTTGATCTGTATCATCTTTAAGGCTGTTATAATGGATTGAAAAATACCTTGGTATTCCATCTATTGCTACAGACAATGGGAATACTGCTTTATCAGAGCTTGGGCTTATTTGACTTAATACTTTTTGCGCAATATTAAGATAATCTCCTTTTAAAAAATCTTTCCAGTGTTTGTTCAGGATGTTTTCACTTTTCAGGCTGAGCATGGTTTTAGCGGCTTTATTCAAAGTTGTTATTTTGCCGTCATTATCAAGAGTCAGAACTCCTGCAGAGACATTCTCAAGAACTATCTCCATATAACGCCTGCTTTTCTCAAGCTCAATATTCTGATGCATCATTAGTTTTTCAGAATGAGCAAGTTTTTCTCTTCCGGTTTTAAGCTCTTTTGTCATCTTATTGAATGAAGTTATCAGTGTGCCTATTTCATCATCTGTTTCAAAATCTATCTTGTAATCAAGGTCACCCTGGCTGATTCTGAGGGTTCCTTCGGCAAATTTACTTATGGGTGTAGTTATTGATTCGGCAATATGAAATCCAAACCAGATAGCACAAAAAACCACAAGCAGGCGACAATTGACAGAGCTATATAATTTGTTATCTGAACCGGCTTTTTTGCCATTTTAAGCTGCTGATACTCTTCATATCCGGTTGCAATTGAAACTAAATCCGATGAAAGACCACGTGGTGCTAATGAAGAAATAACCATAAATGCTTTGGCATCTTTTACGTCAACATTAAAAGGTATTGTGGATATTGTTTTAATAAACTCACCAATATTTGTATTCTGGGTAATTGTTTTTGCATTTTTCCCCTTGGGAATTGCTGTAAGCTCATCGCTGGTAAGAACTTCAAGATAATACTCTGCAAGTTTATTCTCAACTGAAAGAGTTAAACGTTCTGCCCCGGGAGTATATATCTCGACTGCGTCACGATCAAATGCCCTTTGAAGAATTTGAACATAACGCACCAGGTCTTTTCTCTTCTCTTTTTTTAAATACTTTAATTTATCAATCTGTAAAGCACCTCTTTCTGCAAAAAACAGATTCTTTTCCTCTACAAATTCATACAGCTTTTGACCAACAGACAAAGAACTGTTTAAAGTCTTTTCCACAGGAGCGTTGAACCAGAAAGCAATGCTTGCAGAAATGAAATGAATAGAAAAGAAAAAAAGTACGATTGTCGGTAAAAGGGAAAGTGTAATAAAAGCTATGGTCAGCCTGGTTTTAAGTTTTGTACCGAGAAGTTTACTTTTTTTCTCATAGTAAAGTTTTGCAAGATTGCGAAAAACTAGTAAAAGAAGCGTGAGAAGCAAAAGCAGATTAATATTAATCAGCGTAAACATCAATATAGTATTGGATACAGGGATGTCAGGCCCAAAGTCTGTAATCCTGATTTCAATAAAAGTAAGAGCTGTAACTGCCAAAATAATTGCGACAATTATAAGCCCTTCTTTTTTCATCCTGTGTATTTCCGGTTTTTCTTTATCCATACTGATTATTTTAAAATGGTTAATATTTTCAATATGTGAACTTTGTTATGTGCCAGTCAGTTTCAAAATCCCAGAAAGCTACAAAAAAAAAGATATAGTGAAGATACCAGGGAAGAGTAACTTTATCCAGCTTAGCTTTGAGTTTAAGTTTGTATTGTTCACCTTTCACAAGATTTGTAAGTTTAGTAACCTCTAAGTTATCTATCCCTGTCATTATTTTTTTTGCTTCTTCAAACGAATCAGTAATAAATGGTTTTTCATTTTTCCATGGCCTTGAAACAAGGAACTCCTTTTTAAGAGCATTATATTTCAAAGTTGATGTCATTTTATAATCTTCGACCTCATTATTCATCAGGTTTTTAGTTACCTGATCTAATTTGATGTAAAATGAAAATGATGCTGGCACACCTTTTAGGACTGCCTCACAGATTTTATCTGTAAAGGCATTTTCAACTTTAAAATATGTAATAAGATCATCCCGGGTGTTGGTCAATTGCACATTAGCAATAACAGCTTTCTCCGAGGCAAACAGATTGGTACAAAAAACAAAAGAAACAGTCATTATAAAAATAAAAATTATACGTTTTTCTTTACAAAACATTCTCATATTCTACGATACCTGATCTTTCTTAACAGAACACGTTTTCCACTTATCTTTTTCCTGAAGGAATTTTCTTATGAATAAATGGTTCAAAGCATGCCCTGACTTGCATGTTTTTATATGTCCCATGATAGGCATACCTAATAGAGAAAAATCACCGAGGCTATCCAGTAATTTATGCCTTACAAATTCATCCTTATATCTTAGCCCTTCTTTGTTTAAAATTTTATCTTTATCTATTATAATTGCATTATCTAAAGAGCCCCCTTTTCCAAGGCCGAATTTCTTTAAATACTCAATATCTTTCATGAATCCAAATGTCCTTGCGCCGCTTATCTCCTCTCCGAAATTATCAGTATCAGGATCAAATACAAACTCCTGCTCACCGATTAAAGGATGGTCAAAATCAACAAAACAGGTTATTCTCCTGCTTTTTTCAGGATACACAACAACATATTTATCACCATCTGATAATTTTATAGGCTCTTTTACTACAAAGAATTGTTTTGGTGCCTGCTGCTCTTCAATACCAGCTTTGATAAAGCTTGAAACAAATTCTTTTGCACTTCCATCCATAACAGGAACTTCATAATCATTAATTTCAACAAGTGCATTATCAATTCCCAAACCTGCAAAAGCTGCCATGAGATGCTCAATGGTTGAAACTATTGCCCCGTTAGCCCCAAGAACTGTTGCAAGGCTGGTATCCACCACACGTTTAAAAAGCGCCTGGATATCATACATACCCGGGAGGTCTGTCCTTCTGAACGCAATTCCATGATTAGCCTGAGCAGGCTTAACAGTAATAGTTGTCTCTTTGCCTGAGTGCACTCCAATTCCAAGGCATACAACTTCCTGGGCAAGAGTTTTCTGCATATAATATTGGGCTTTGCTTATTTCACTTCCGATTTTTCTGCTCCCATTGTATTTATTTTATCAATAATATATATATCGTGTTTTATATATCTGATTTTCATGATGAAATCAAAGTAAAAAAAATGAAAGGACCTTACCTTGCTTGCAAAAATTAACAGTAGCGCACTCTTGGGAATTAATGCATACATCATTGAAGTTGAAGTTGATATCTCTTTTGGTTTGCCTGCATTCAATATTGTCGGGCTGCCGGAAACATCTGTAAGAGAAAGCAGGGAACGGGTTAAAACAGCAGTAAAGAATTCCGGATATTCTTTCCCTCCTGACAGGGTGACTATCAATCTTGCCCCTGCTGATATAAAAAAGGAAAGCACAGGACTTGATCTCCCGGTTGCCATGGGTATTCTTGCTGCTTCAAACATTGTCTCAGAAAAAGCAATACAAGAGTATATAATAACAGGGGAGCTCTCCCTTGACGGGAGGGTAAAACCCGTGAAAGGCATACTTCCCATTGCCATTGCAGCAAAAAAACATAAATTCAAAGGAGTAATTGTCCCTTTTAATAACAGATATGAAGGTGCAATGGTCGAAGGGCTCGACATTATTGGTGTTAAGCATTTAAGTGAAGTAGTAGAATTTTTCTCAGGATTTAAGAATATTGAACCTGCAAAAAACAAATATTCATCTGAATTTAATTATGGTGAAAATCAAGGCAACATTGACTACTCTGACGTGCAGGGTCAACAGCATGCAAAGCGAGCTCTTGAAATAGCTGCTGCTGGCAGCCATAATATTCTTATGACAGGCCCGCCTGGATCAGGAAAAAGCATGCTGGCAAACCGGCTTGTAACTATTTTGCCGACCCTTACTTTTGATGAGGCTCTGGAAACGACTCAAGTCTATTCCATTGCCGGCATGATTGATGAAAAGAACCCTATTGTTACACAAAAACCATTCAGATCGCCCCATCACACTATTTCCGATGCCGGGCTTGCAGGCGGTGGGTCTCGCCCGGAGCCGGGAGAAGCAAGCCTTGCACATAATGGAGTACTGTTCTTAGATGAGCTTCCAGAATTTAAAAAAAATGTACTCAATGTTTTACGGCAACCCATGGAAAACGGCTTTGTCACCATAGCAAGAGCTGCCTCCAGAACTACTTTTCCTTCAAAATTTATGCTCGTGGCTGCTATGAACCCATGCCCATGCGGATATTTGACAGACCCCAATGGAAAATGTATATGTTCACCCGCTCAAATTCAAAGATACCAGTCCAAAATTTCAGGACCTTTATTGGACAGAATCGATATTCATATTGAAGTTCCACCAGTGCCATATAAGGATCTTGCAGGCAAATCAAAACCTTCAGAATCATCTGCTGATATAAAAAAACGCGTTGAAGCTGCAAGGAAGATACAAAGCATTCGTTTAAAAAAAGAAAAACTCTTCTGCAATGCAGCAATGAATGCAAAGCATATAAAAAAATATTGCAATCTTAATGCTGATTCAGAAATGCTTCTTGAAAAAGCTGTTGAACGTTTTGGTCTGTCAGCCCGAGCCTATGCACGGATAAAAAAACTTAGCAGAACCATTGCAGACCTTGACAATAAAGCAGATATTCAACAAACACATATAGCAGAAGCTATACAGTATAGAAGTTTTGACAGGAATATGGACAAAAAGTATTAATTACTTCTGTAGCTTACTTTCTAATAATTGCCAGGGTTATAAGCAAAATAAATGCACCGGCAACAGCGGCAATCAAATCATCAAAGGAAAGCACCAACTGACCCATACCCAATCTTATATTCAGCAGGTCAAAAATAACACCGCCAATCACTGCACCGATCAATCCGATTAAAAGGTTAGTAAAAAATCCAAAACCTTTCTTTTTCCCTTTAAAAATAAGCCCGACTATAAATCCGGCCAGACCACCGATAACAAGCCAGACAATTACCTGGTCCATTGTAATGCTAATACTCATTTTTTTCTCCTAATGATAGATTTAATATATCCTGATTCAAACTTTAATATATCCCTGATTAATATCAGGCAAAACAATATTGTTGTCATTGTTTGTCCTTGCGTTATCTTTAGAAATTCTGTAGGAACTTAAAAGCTCATGCAAAATGGTTGGCAGAGTGTTCTTCCTCTGGTCAATAAAAGGGATCATAATTTTATTTACAAAAACAGGAAAGGGCAAAATCTCCAACTTAATTGATGCGAGATGTTCATAATAAAATAACATTGGAAGGTCATCCTCTTTTGAACCCTTTAAATATTCAAAGCAGAGTTTTGCAAGATAAAGAATAATCACATTTATTCTTATCCCTTTGGGCGTTTCCTCGGGTAATGTATAATTTGGATACGACTGATATTCAATAGTTCTCCAAATATTATCAGGTAATTTCCAACTTTTAAGAAGCAATTTGCCCATCTGGGATGTATCAACCAAATCAAATAAAGAACCCATTCTTTTATTATTTCTTTTTAAAAGAAGAGTTACCAACTGCCCGAACTCGTGTAAAAGAGCTATGGTTGAAATCTCTGATGCTTTACCAATCCTCAGTTTTGTTGATAAAATTGAAGCCATATGGGAGATTATCAAAGAGCGGTCATACATTTCCTTAAACTCTGAAGTATCAGGCATTGTTCGTTTAACACCTTCAGCAATAACTATCTGAGAGACTTCATTATAGCCAAGAAGCATTATAGCATGGTTAAGATCAGAGATTTGAGTGTCAAGGGAGTAATAGGTTGAATTTATAGTCTTAAGGATTGCACCTACAAGGGGTGGGTCTTGCTTTACTTCATCGGCTACTTCGCCCGGTGAAATATTGCCCTCAAACAACTTTGTGGAAAGAGAAAGAGCAAATACAGGCAATCTTGGAATCCTTGTAATTATGTCTTTAATAAGATCTGAATTCTGAAAGTCCTGTGACTTTTCTTTGGATGATAAAAATGTTTTAGCTATAAATTGCTTGCTTTCATATTCATATTTCTTGCCTAAAGCCTCTGTTTTATCTTTCCTGTCAAGAGAGATAGAGCTGATATATTTATAAAAAAAAAGCTGTGTATCTAAATTGAACCCTTCAAAGGTACTTCTGTCAACAACAATTAATGTTGTTGGAGCGAGCGCTGTAACAGATGTAATCCTTGGTACTCTACTGAGAAAAGATATCTCTCCAAAAAGATCACCGCTTGTAAGAGAATCCAACACCTCTTTTTTGATGCCCTGCATGATTTTCGAGATCTCTACCCGCCCTTTTAGTATTATGAAGATCACTTCATCGGTGTCACCTTCACGAATTATCACTTCTCCTTTTCCAAATTTTTTGAGGTCAGAATTTTTATATATGTAGGTTAAATGTTTTTTATCTGAATCATTTGTAAGAAATTTATCCAAAAGTTACTTCTCCCTGGCATTTAAGCCTTACAATGTTTATAAGTACTCTTTGTGCTCTTTATGCATAATATACAAAATTTCTCAATTAATTTACTTATTTATCTTTAAGGTAGATTAGAACTCACTATTTTGTCAAGTTTTTTATATTCTGAGAAAAATTATTCTCTTTTTATTAACTTTAGGAATGAATCATGATCTTTATGGTAACAAAGACTGCATAATATTTTTAATATCCCCTTTTTTCATGGGTTTTGAAATATATCCATTCATACCGGCTGCAAGGAACCGCTCTTTATCGCCTTTTATGACACTTGCAGTAAGTGCAACTATTGGAGTGTGAGAATTGTGTCCTTTCTCATTCTCTCTTATTTTCTCTGTTGCCTCTACTCCACCCATTACTGGCATCTGAATATCCATAAGGATAATATCAAATTTATCAGGTGAGAATATTGTAACAGCTTCTTCCCCATTATTAGCAATGGTTATTTGGTGTCCAAGTTTTTTTAATATACTTTTTACTACCTTCTGATTCATGGCATTATCTTCCACAAGCAAAATATTTTTCCTTTCCATGTTATATTCTTGTTTCTTTTTGCCCTGGTTTTTCAAAATTCACTGTAAACCAGAAAGTTGAGCCTTTATTAAGCTTACTTTTCACACCTATCTTACCACCCATAAGTTCAGTTAACTGTTTGGAGATGGCAAGTCCCAACCCACTTCCTCCATATTTTCTTGTTGTTGATACATCAACCTGGGTAAATGAATCAAACAAAATATCAACTTTATCTTCAGGGATACCAATACCTGTATCAATAACTTCAAACAACAACCGGACATGCTTTTTTTCTTCCTTTTGTAATGATATTTTTATAAAGATTTCTCCCTTACTGACAAATTTGATGGCATTACCTACAAGATTAGTTAAAATCTGGCGCAGCCTGCCAGGATCTCCCCTTAAAAAGGTTGGAACATCTTCATCAATTAGGTATGCCAGCTCAACCTCTTTTTCAAATGCCTTAAAGGATATTGTATCAATAAAAGAATCCAGAGTAATATTTAAATCAAACTCCAAAGAGTCAATATCAAGCTTGCCTGCTTCAATTTTGGAAAAATCAAGGATATCATTAATTAACATTAATAAAGACTCAGCACTCTGTTTGGAAAAATTGACAAAATCGTTCTGCTCGGAAGTGAGATTAGTTTCCGAAAGCATATCAATCATTCCAATAATTCCGTTCATTGGAGTTCTGATTTCATGGGACATGTTTGCAAGAAAATCAGATTTATGGGCACTGGCTTTAGCAAGTGCTTCACTTTTTTCTGTAGTTTGTTTGAGCAAATCATGTATCTGAAACCTTGACTTTACCATAACAATATTAACTGCAACACTGTCAGCTATCTTATCTAAAAATTGTATTGCTTCTTTTCTTATTCCTTCCATAAAGGCAAGTTCAATCACAGCAACTACTGACTTATCATGAAGAAATGGCATTACTAAAATATTTTGGGGTAAAGCATCTCCCAATCCGGATCGGATAGAATAATAGTCTTCCGGTATATCTGTAATGTTAATAGATTTTTTTGTTTCTGCTGCCTGCCCTGCCAATCCTTGTCCATATTCAATTATATCTGGCAGATTGTTTTTATCTGCCAGAGCATATGTTCCATAAAGAGTCAGCGCATCATTTTTATTGGTAAGATATATGACTCCCATTGTTGCACCAATATATTTTGCAACAAATGCAACAATGTTGCGGCAAAGTTCTTCTAAATCATTTTCGCCAAGCATCAAAGAACTAAGCTTTGCCTGCCCTGTCTTAAGCCACTGCTCTTTTTCAAGCTTATTCGTAGTTTCCTTCAAATCTTTTGCATATTTTTTTAAATTACTTTCATTTGCCTCTCTTATTTCTATCTCTTTTGCCATGTTTATTCTCATGGCATCAAATGCTCTTGACAAAGCCCCAATTTCATCTTTACTCTCAATAAGAACACTGTGAGTTAAATCTCCAGAGCCAATAATCTCGGCGCTTTTATGCAGTTTATATAATGATTTGGTTATTTGTTTTGAAAAAAATAAAATTACAAAAGCTAATATTATAAAAAGAGAAACGCCTAAAAAGAAAATCTGCTTTTTAAAAGAATAAGCTTCAGCCAGAGCTTCGGAAGTATCGATTTTCACAACAATACCCCAATTAAGCTCTGGCAGATAATCCCAGGCTGCAAGGACTTCTACGTTACGATAATCATAATTTATCCCAAAACCTTTTTGCCCTGAAATAGCTCTTGTTAAAGGTCTTTCGCTATTATTTTCAATTATAAAACTTCTTTTAAATGCAGCCTCGGGATCATGCCTTACAGGAGTTATGAAAACCAATTTATGACCTTTATTTGTGGCGATTACTGTTTCACCTGTTTTCCCTAAACCTGAGTAATCTTTTGCAAGGTTATAAATATTTTTATTACTTATTTGAAAAGCAAGAACGCCGATCATTTTTCTTCCTCTAAAAATCGGTGCCGCTATAAAAATTGCCGGCGCATTAATCGCAGGATAATAGTTAAAACCTGACATGGAAGGCTGCATGAGTGTACTTGCCTCTCTATACGCATCAAGAAGCCCTTTTATTCTATATGTTTTTGCATAATAATTTTTATTTGAACCCTCCTGAGTATCATTAACTGAAAAGACAGAAGACCCGTTATCAGAGATAAGAAAAAGATCATAAAACTCATATGCTTCTTTATAATACGTTAAAAACGATCTGAATTTTAAATCAACTATCAAATATTGATCAGACTCCACACCATACCGGTTAAAAGCATGTTTATAATCTTTCATGGCAGCTACAACAAACGGGGATGATGCAAGGGTTGCAACCTTATTTTTCTCCTCTTTAAAATAATTTTTAACATATCTGGTCTTGCTCCTTGCAACACTAACCAAGTTGTCCTTTGCTTTTTGCTCAATTTCTAAAACCGCAGTGTTATAAGTTAGGTATGCAAATACAGCCACAGGAAGAAAAGTTATCATAAAAAATAGAAGTATCAGCTTTGATCTGATTGTATTAAATAAAAAAATGTCTTGTATTGTCACCTTGTTCATCTCCCTCTCCATCCACTTCCAATACTTTTCTACTAAAAAATCAATAGCTCTCTACTCTGTTCCTTCCGTTATTTTTTGCTTTATAAAGTGCTTTATCTGACTCGTTGATCAATGCTCTAGGAGTCTTAATCCCGCTGTTAGCACTGATACCAATACTTATGGTTACTTTCAACTGCCTGCCGCCTTCTTTAAATTCAGCTCTTCCAACTGCTTTCCTTATTTTTTCAGCTGCAATTTCTGCATTTTCTCCATCAGTATCAGGAAGTATAAGCGCGAATTCTTCTCCACCATACCTGCAAACTATATCGCTCTTCCGGATACAGGAAAAAAACACATCAGAAAAACCTGATAACACGGCATCCCCGGCTTGATGCCCATATTTATCATTAATGCTCTTAAAATGATCAATATCAATCATCAGAAGAGAAAAATTCCTGTTATAGCGATGGGCTCTTTCAAATTCTATCTCTAATGCTTCCATAAAGTACCTATGGTTATAAAGCCCTGTAAGCCCATCTTTGATCGAATTTTCAGCTATTGTCTCATGCACAAGGTCAAGTTCTTTTTTCAATCTTGCTTTTTCTATACTACTATTAATTGATCTGATAACTGAGTTGACATCCAGCTCGGATTTTGGAAAATAATCATAAGCACCGGCCTGAATCAACTGCGATGCAATTTTTTCATTACCCCGACCTGTAATAATGATAATGGGGATATTAATCCCTTTTACCATGCAGTGCTCTAAAAAATCAAAAGCAGTGCCGCTTTCCAAAAGATAGTCAAGAAAAATTATATCAATATCAGAATCTCTTTTTTCAATAATTGACAATCCCTGGTCAATTGTTTTTGCATGTAAAAGGGAAATTTCATGATTTAATGTAAGAATTTTTTCAAGCCAACTGAAATCTTTTTCATTATCTTCAATATATAAAATATTTGTTGATTGATGGATATCAATAATTTTTGTACTTGCGTCATGTGCCCTGATTTGATCATGTCTGAGATTTTGAATTTTTTTTGCAACTTGAGCTATACGAACACCTGATTTTTTAATCTTCTCAACATATGGTGATATATCTTTCCCATCTTCTTGCATCATTTCCATGAGTTCAATATTACCAATGAGCACCTGAAGTGGCTGGCTCAATTCATGGGCTGTGGCCCCGGCCATTTGTAAAAGCACTTTAAGACGTTCTTCTTCAATAAGCTTCTCCTGCTGCTCAAGAATTTTCCTGTTTGCTGTTTCTATTTGTTCAATACTTGCCTGTAATTTCAAATTGATATTTTCAACTTCTTTTTTCCCATTAAAAAAATCAAGAAAAATTTTAACTTTACTTATCAAAATATGAGGGTCTAAAGGTTTAAAAATATAATCAACTCCACCTGATTCATAACCTTTAAAAATATGTTTTTTTTCTTTATTTATGGCTGTAACAAAAATAATTGGAGTGGCTTTTGTTTTTCTATTGGTTCGTATAATTTCTGCTGTTTCAAACCCGTCCATTTCAGGCATCTGTACGTCCATGAGTATAAGAGCAAATTCATGCTCAAGGGCAAGGGCAAGGGCCTCATTCCCTGAATTAGCCTTGACAATCTCTACCTCAAGTTCTTCAAGCAATGCTTCAATGGCAAGAATATTCGCTTTTTTGTCATCCACTACTAAAACTTTTGCTTTCTTATGTTCACTCATATTCACTCTTTCAGGACAAGCGTCCCAGAAATTTACCAATATTTGCAAGGCTTAAGATATGATCTGCCCCGGCAATTTTAATTGCATTTTTCGGCATCATAGGTGCTTCTGCTGTTACAGGATCTTGAATTATTGCCATACCTCCATACTTTCTGATTTTTTTAAGTCCTTTGCTCCCATCGTCATTAGCTCCTGTAAGTATGACTCCTGCAACTTTTGATTCATAGGCTTCTGCTGCTGTTTCAAAAAGCATATCAATGGAAGGCCTGGCATATTTTAATGGTGGGTCAACAGATAAAGATAATGTATGGTCCATTTCTACAAGCAAATGATATTCAGGAGGTGCAATATATCCGACCCCTGGTTTTATAGATTCTTTATCCTCTGCTTCTTTAATATGCAGGCTGGTTTTCTTATTCATGTAATCTATAAAAAAATCATCAGGGTCTTTTTTCCTGTGCTGGACAATAATCACAGACAAATTAAAGCCTTCTGGTAATTTAGATAAAATCACCTCCAAAGCTTTAAACCCTCCGGTGGAAACCCCAATAACAATAATCTCATGATCTGTCTTTAAAAAATTCAATCTACTCCCCCAAAACTCCTGTTAGTCTATAGAACCGCCCTCTTGTCAACTTTTTTATAAATCTTCTCTTTTCTGTTTATAGCTTCAAAATTATCTACATAATCTGAAATACTCACTGTCTCTTTAGAACCAAGACACAAAAACCCCGGGTTTCCCAAAGCATCCAAAAAAAGCTTAAAAACATGATTTTGAAGTTCTATATTGAAATAAATAATTACATTCCGACAAATTATAACATCCATTTCACCAAATACAGTGTCGCAAGTTAGATTATGGTCAGAAAAAAGAATGTTTTTTTTAAGAGAGCTATCCATTAATACAAATTCATATTTAGCTGTATAGTAGTCTGTAAAAGATCCCATACCGCCGGCTTCTCTGTAATTAAGAATATACTGTTTTAAAAATTTTGCCGGATATACCCCCTGTTTTGCCTTTTCAAGTACATCTTTATTAAAATCAGTTGCATAAATACGAGTTTTATCATAGATACCTTCTTCTTTTAATAAAACAGCAATGGAATAAACTTCTTCTCCGGTTGCGCACCCTGCATGCCATATATTGATCTGCTGAAAATCTTTTATCTTAGGTATTATTTCCTCCCTTATTGCTTTATAAAATGACGGGTCCCGGAACATCTCAGTTACATTAATTGAAAAATCCCTTAATACTATTTCAAAAAAATTCCAATTATTAATAAGTTCATGCTGCATGGCAGAAATAGTTTTAAGGCCTGTAAGCTTGAGCCTGTGTTCAATTCTGCGTTTAATAGAAGCACGGGAATAATTCCTGAAATCATACCCGTATTTTTTATACATGGCCTCAAGAAAAAGGTCTATTTCCAAATTTCTATTTGCTATGTCCCCCAAAATAAAACTCCTGAGCCTTTATTTAATAAAGCCATACCCTCAACATTGAAAAAAGCTTTTCCATATCAACAGGTTTTGATAAATAATCGCTCGCCCCTGCCTCAATGCATTTATTTCTGTCACCTTTCATTGCCTTTGCCGTAAGGGCAATAACAGAAAGGTCTTTAAATTTATTCTGCTCACGTATTTTACCGGTTGCCTCATATCCATCCATTTCAGGCATCATGATATCCATGAGTACAAGATCTGTATCACTGTTTTCCTCCAGCCGTTCAAGAGATTCCCTGCCATTTTTTGCTACAATTATTTTAATTCCCTTATCTTCAAGAATATTTTTAAGGGTATAAATATTGCGCATATCATCATCCACAAGCAGTACCTTTTTACCTTTAAATATGGTCTCTTTATCGTGAGTTTTTCTGAGTATTTTTTGCTTGTCAGCAGGAAGGTCTGCTTGAACCTTATGAAGGAACAATGTAATTTCATCAAAAAGTTTGGCTTGAGATTTAATGCTTTTTATAACAATACTCTCTGAATACTGATCTAAAACCGCTTTTTCTTTTGAAGTAAGCTTCTTGGCAGTATGAATAATCACAGGAGTTGAAAATTTTTGATCTTTGTTAATTTTTTCAAGAATTTTAAAGCCTGACATATCATGTAGGTTAAGATCCAAAATTATACAATCAAACTCTTTATCTTTGACTAATTTTATTGCTTTAGCGCCGGTTGCGGCAATAGTAACAACAACATCATCATCTCCAATCAATTTTTTATCAATTGCCTGCTGAGCTGGATTGCCTTCAATCAAAAGAACATTTTTCACTTTTCTTGAGATCACATCTTCAATTTTGCAAAACACCTTGTTCAAGCTTTCCATAGTTACAGGCTTTGTAAGGTAACCTACAGCACCTGATTTTATAGCTTCTGAAGGTTGATCTCTACCTGAAATCACATGCACAGGGATATGCCTTGTATCAAGGTTTTCTTTAAGGCGGGAAATCACTGCCCACCCATCCATTCCAGGAAGTGTTATATCTATCACAATACCACTGGGCTTATAATAGTCCACTAGATACAAACCTGTTTCACCTGTCTCTGCAACAAGCGCTTTGTAATTTTGTTCTCTTGCATGATCCCGCATAATTTTTGCAAAAACAGGATCATCTTCAATGATTAAAATGGAATTGGAATCAGGGGTTATGTCCTTTCTATCATCCCGGATATAATCTTGCCCATTACTTTTAATTGGTTTAGAAATTTCAGCCGGCTTTGCCCTGCTACCAGTACTGATTTCTTTATTAATTTCAATAGAATCTGTTGCATCAGTAGAGTCAGGCCCTTTAATGGTAAAGGGCAAATACAAAGTAAATTTAGAACCCTTTCCTTTTTCACTAAAAAGTTGTATCTCTCCTTCCAAAGCATTTGCAATACTTCTTGATATGGAAAGCCCTAATCCTGTGCCGCCAAATTTTCTACTGGTCGAACCGTCTTCCTGCTGAAATGCTTCAAAAATAATATTCTGTTTGTCCGGGTGGATACCAATACCAGTGTCAATTACTGAAAAAGCAATACATTCTTCTTTGTCAAGCAGAGGACTTGCAAATACAGCATCTGAATCAGGCCGTGTGATATCAAGGGTGATACTCCCTTTATCAGTAAACTTAACAGCATTGGATATAAAATTGTTTAAAATCTGTTCAAGCCTTTGAAAATCACTGTAAATATCCTTTGGCAAATCATCAGCATATTTTATTTCAAACTTAAGTTTTTTATCTTTTGCAATGGGTAAAAATTTAGTTTTAATATTTTCACCAATTGATTTAAGGGAAATATTTTCAATCTGCATGATAAGCTTTCCAGCTTCAACTTTGGAGAGATCAAGTATATCATTGATTAATTTAAGCAGATCCTGCCCGGAATTATGTACAGTCTCAGCAAACTCAATTTCTTTTTTTGAGAGATTGTTTTGTTTATTTTTAGAAAGGTGTTGTGATAAAAGTAGAATACTATTCAAAGGGGTTCTCAGTTCATGGGACATATTTGCAAGAAACTCAGATTTATATTTTGATGTAATTTCAAGATCTTTTGCCTTTTCTTCTAAAATTCTATGGGCCTCTTTTAACTGATCATTTTTCTTATCAACATAGATCTTCTGTTCTTCAAGTTTCTGGGTCTGTTCTTCAAGCTCTTCATTGGTCTGCCTCAGCTCTTCCTGCTGTTGCTGAAGATATTTTTCTGACTTTCTCAGTTCAGAAGATTGTTCCTCAAGAGTATCATTTGCCTGTCTTAATTCTTCTTCTCTTACCTGAAGTGCTTCTGCCTGCGCCTGGCTTTGTTTCAGCATCATTTTTATTTGATCACGGCTTCGGGCTGAATTTATTGTAACTGCAATAATATCAGATGCTTCTCTAACAAAATCCATATTCATCTGGTCAATTACATTGAGAAAGCCAAGTTCAATAACACCCATGAGTTTTCCATTAAATTCAAAAGGTATTATTATAATAGTTGTTGGTAAAATTTCCCCAAGACTGGAACTGACAGTAATATAATCCTTTGGAATATTGGTTAAAGTAATAATTTCTCTTTCAAGTGCTGCCTGTCCAACCACACCCTGGCCAAGAGCGAATTCAGAAGACAGATGTTTACGTCTGGTATAAGCATAACTTGCAAAAAGTTTAAGCATGTGATTCTCTTCCATAAGAAAACAGGCGCCAATTTTTGCGCCCATATATTCTGAAAGAAAAGTAATAATACTACGGCAAAGATCTTGTAATTTCTGTTCTCCCTGTATGCTAATATTTAATTCAGCAAGCCCTTGCTTTATCCATTGCTCATCTTTCAGACTCTGCTCAACTTTTTTTAGGTCGGTGATATCGTTAAAAGCCTCTACAATACCCTTTTCATTATGTTCTGAATTCTTAAACTGACGAGCGGTTATCTGAATTATATTTTTACCATCATTTACCGATTTTTCTAATATAACACTATCTTTTGAAGCCATTGTTCTTTTAAGCAGGCATTGATCAGTCCTGCATATGTCAAAATTCATTATTTCGTAACATTTTTTATTTTTGACACTCTCCATATTACAATTAAACAGCCGGGCAAAAGCTGAATTAGCACGAACAATATTAAAGTTAATGTCTATTCCTACCAGAGGTGATGCCGCTGTAAAAATTTGATCAAACTCTGTTTTTGCTACTCTTAATTTATTTTTTTTAATTATCAGCTCAATAATTTCTTTATCTGATCGCCGCATCTCATTAAAAGATTCAATACTAATCCCCAAGATAAGCATGCAATAACTTAAAACATTCGCCCCGTGGGCAATATCAAAAAACAGATCAAAGAGCTGTTTAGAAAAGGACATATATGTTTGCCCCAGAACATTTAATAAAACAGAGGCTCCAAGCATGCCTGAGAAGATATCTCCATGCTTTAAAAAACGTTTTAAAATCAAACAAAAAGCTATAGCAAAAAGGACTGCTGAAATAAAATCAACAGGTCTTGATATTAGATTATCAGGGAATATAAACGAAGAAAGAGGGAGATTGAACACAAGTATTACTGCGCTCCCGCCGACCAAAAATGCGAAAGCAGAAAAAAACAATGTATCTTGTTTAACCTTTTTAACTGTGCCGGATTTTTCTTCAAACAATACTGCTGCAATAATCAAAATCGCAAGAGATATTCTTCCTGCCAGATATGTTCCGGCAATCAATTTTGAAAATTCCACGCTGCTCTCTGCAAAAAAATGCTGCAATCCAAATATGCCAAGGACAAGATCCGCACTTCCGCATAGAAAAAAACCAAGTCCTGTAATTAAAAAATATCTATTCCCTTTAGAAAAGAAATACGCCATGACTGAGGCTGCTGCAATAAGAGCTATCAAAAAACTACCGATTTCAATACAAGCATAAATATCGCTGGAGCCTACCAAGTTTGACGAAAAACTTATTGGTCCTAAACTCACAAAAACTGCTGTAATCAACAAATAAAAGAAAAAAATAAAAGAATTGCCCATCCACGATTTTACCTGAGTTTCCATGGAAATCCTCAAAATTACAAGTTATAGATTTAAATCGCTGAATTAAGTTATTACAATAGTTTAAGAATAGATAAATATAGATTGGAAGTCAAGCACAATATAATAAGCACAAACACTTAATATCTTGCACCGGCGAATTTTACAATTTTTGAATTTCTAATAGTCTGAAGTCTGATTGCAAGATCATGACCCTGTGAGACCTTTATTATATAAAGTCCATTCTCTGTTGGACCATTAATAATAATTGCGTCTGAATGGTTCAACAATTGCCTGATGTCTTTTTGCATGGCATTCTCTTTAAAAACAATATTTATTTCAACACTCTTACCAGGTAGAGTGTTGACGCTCAACGTCTGGAAATTATTCATCTCAGAAACTGGTGGAGAAAAAAAGAAAAACATAATAACTGCAAATTGAATTCCTGCGACTGCCCATCCAATTTTAGGTCTCATTATCTTAATATTAATAAACTCAAATATTCTTGAAAATATAGATTGGTAATGACTGTCTTGCTGTTGTTTTTCTTCGGCCTTTATATTGTCCCTTATTCTTGAAAATGCATTGGAAGGGGGCTTGGGCAGTTTTTCAGACAGGTCGTGATAACTATGCCTGATCTCATCTTCAAATTTATCTCTTAAATCGTCCATTCCATGATCCCCGATATTATTATCTGTATAATTTTCCATATTGTTCCTCCTTCACATTTCCAAATCCAAAAATTCGTCCCATAATTCATCTGGCTCTTTTAACAAGTTGTTTTTTTAAAGCAGCTTTTGCATAATAAACTCTGGTTTTAACAGTATTTTCAGGAATATCAAGCAGTTGTGATATTTCAGAATAATTTTCTTCATGGAAAAAAACTAAATCAAGTATTTCTCTGTGCTTAGCTGATATCTTCATTAAAGCCTCCTGTATATATTGCTGCCTGTCAAATCCATTATAAGCTTTATAAGAGTGTTCATCTCTAATTGGTCTATCAATACTTTGAGTCTCATTGTACTTTTTCCTTAACTCGTTTAATGCAAGGTTTCTGGCTATTCCAAACATCCATGTTTTAACTTTTGACTTCCCCTGAAAGCTGCCTGCATTTTTCCAAACCGTAGCATAAACCTCCACATGAATATCTTCCGCACTTTCCTTGTTCTGAAGCAGCCTGTATAAATAAAAAAATATACTGTTTGAAGTTAATTCATAAAGCTTCTCAAAGGCTTTTGTATCTTTTTGTACAACCTTTTTTAAAAGCTTATCATGATTATCCTCCTTATCATGGCTTGCTTTCTCTATCTTTCTATTCATTTAAGTAACATGGACCTTGCAAAAAGTTCATTATTTTTCAAAACATTAAATATTTTTTCCAGTATTTAATTTTTCTCCTGAGTTGCTATGCTTTTTGATGTTAAATACTTATTAACCCATTGATTAATATCGCCATCAAAAGATGGAAGCCTTTTTGTTATCATGTCTTTATTTTTCTCATGAGCAAGGGCTAAAAGCCCTGAAACAACAGCGCTTGACAAGGATGTCCCGCTTAAAAAGTTATACTTGTTGTTGGGAATTGTTGAAAAAAAGTTATCATACGGCAAATAAAAATCTGATTGTTCAGCAACTTTTGAATTGGGAAAAAATTCTCCTTATTCTGTTATTCCGGCAACAGAAATAACGTCAGGGTGAGATGCAGGAAAACAGAGCTCGTATATCGAGCTATTATTCCCTGATGGTGCCACAAACAGTACCCCCTGTTCTGAACCAGCATCAATTAATTTTGATATTAATTGATCTTCAACATTTGTCCCAAGACTCATATTAATGATATGAACCCCTTGTTGAATTGCTAAATCCAACGCTTTAGCAATGGACAAAGAATAACATTCACCCCGGGGCTGGGTTTTTGAGATTTGCTTACAAGCTCTTAACGCAACAATCTTTGACTCAGGAGCATAACCATCAATTCCAAAATTATTCGTCCTTGCTCCAATCAGCCCTGCTACAGCTGTTCCATGGATCTCAGGGAGATACTTACTGTTTGACAGGCAATTTGCGTGGGAAAGGATTGCCCCGGATAAATCTTTATGGTTAATATCAACACCTGTGTCAACAATTGCCACTGTAACCCCTTTACCTTTAAATGGGATATCAGGCTCGACTTTAATTATTTTCCTTATGCTCTGCAACTCATTCATGGGCTCATCAGCGGGTTCTGACATTGTTTTAAATATATAATTGGGCTGGACTGTTACAACACCCTTTCTTTGTTGTAACTCACTGATAA
>JAIOSM010000055.1 GCA_021107575.1 Desulfobacteraceae bacterium
ATTACTGTCTTGTCATATTTCAGTGCCAGGGCAAGGCGTGTCGGGTTGGTTATTACAACATCAGCTTCAGGGACATCAGCCATCATACGCCTTCTTGCTGCTTCAACCTGAAGTTGCCTTATCCTGGCTTTTACATGGGGATCACCTTCTGTCTGCTTATTTTCATCTTTTAATTCTTTTTTTGTCATTATCTGATCATTAATAAATTTCCACTTTTGATATACATAATCAAGAATTGCCACTATAAGCATAATAATACATACTTTTAAAAAAATGATGAATATTATCTTTACAATAAATAAAAAAATCTGCCCCACTGAATGATCATACAGGGTTATAATCTTATCCATTTCTCCAGTCATCGATAAATAGACCACTGTGAAAATAATACTTATTTTTAAAATACTTTTTATGAATTCAACTAATGCTCTTGATGAAAATTTTTCTTTAAACCCGGTGATGGGATTTAACTTGGTAAGTTTGGGTGCTATGGCCTTCCAGGATATTGAAAAACCAACCTGAGCAAAATTTGATGCAAGACCCATTATTACCGCGGCAACCATTACAGGTAAGCATGCTATTATAAATTGCCTTAAATTTGTCCCAAAAAGATGAACAATTTCAAACTTGGTTATAACAGGAATAGTGCTAAAGTTTAAAGTCTCAAACATCACGCTCATAAGCGATCTGTATACATAAAATCCAAAAAAATAAAGAGATGTTGCACACGATAATAATACAAATACAGAAGGCACTTCCAGACTTTTTGGAACCTGCCCTTCTTCCCGTGCTTTTTCAAGTTTTCGCGATGTCGGATCTTCGGTTTTCTCCCCGCCACCTTCTGGATCTTCAGCCATTCTCTATTCCTTTACCCTAACTGTTACCCGCCACCTGCATAAAATAAAAAGCCCATTAATAACTCTTTTAAATCTGCTACGTATGTCCTTGAAAAAATTATAATAGTCTCAAGGAGCAGACCAAAAAAAAGCAGACCCACAAGAATTTTTAAAGGGAATGCTACAATCATGACATTCATTTGTGGAGAAAATCTTGCAACAAGTCCAAATGCTGAACTTGTTAAAAAAAGGGCAGCAATGATAGGTGCACCCATTTTAATTCCAAGTACAAAAACATCAGAACCCAATGAGAGCATCTTTGCAAGCATGACTTTCTGAAGCATAAAAAAGCCAATGGGGACAACTGCAAAGCTGTCAATTAATGAAAGAAACATAATATGGTGCCCATTCATGGTTAAAAACACTACCACACAAACCCAGTATCCCAGCTGGTCCATAATTGAAACATTTGTACCGGTTTGAGGATCAATGACATTTATCATGGCAAAACCCATCTGAAACCCAACAATTTGTCCGGCAAACTGAACAATTGCAAAAAAAAATCTTATACAAAGCCCCAGGGTTAATCCTATCATTAGTTCCATGATTATTAATCTGCCAGTATCTATAGCATTCATAGGAAACCTTGAAACGTCAACCTGAACAACAGAATATAAAAGCAATGATAGAACCATTGCAAAAGCTGCTTTGGTCATTGTGGGGAATATCTTTGTGGAAAATAGAGGGAGCATAAAAAGCACGATAACAACTCTCATAAAGACAAGAAGATAAACTCGGAACCTCTCAGGCTCTATGATGTTTAAAATTTCCATGGTTAGGACCCCGCCTTATTGAATATACACTGGGATATTTTCGATTATTCGGCGTGTAAATGATACTATTTCATCAAGCATCCAGGGTGATGCAAACAAAAGCCCTGCAAACACTGCAAGTATTTTAGGCACAAACATTAGTGTCATTTCCTGAACCTGGGTTACTGCCTGGAATATGGCAACTATGAATCCTACTATGAGCCCTAACATAAGCATCGGCATAGATAGAAATATAGTCAGGATTATTGCTTCTTTGGCAAAGGACACAACAAATTCAGGTGTCATAATCAGACTCCAAAACTTTTCAGCAATGATCCGGTGAGAAGATGCCACCCATCTGCAAGGACAAAAAGCATAATTTTAAAAGGCAATGAAATCATAATCGGCGGCAGCATCATCATCCCCATGGAAAGCAAAACAGATGCTACAACCATATCAATCACAAGGAATGGTATATAAAGTACAAATCCGATAATAAAAGCAGTTTTAAGCTCACTTATCACATAGGCAGGAATTAAAACAAGCAATGAAAGATCGTTCCTCGTCTCAGGTTTTTTCACCTTAGCACCTCTGATAAAAAGAGCAATATCAGCTTCTCTGGTGTTTCTCAGTAAAAAATTCCGAATAGGAATCTGGGCTTTTTCAAACGCTGTTTCATAACTCATTTCATGCTCCAGATAAGGATTAAGCGCAGTATCATATACATTTTTTGCAACAGGTTGAATTAAAAAAAAAGTCATAAATAATGCAAGGCCTACGAGCACTTGATTTGGTGGGCTGTTTTGAGTACCCATTGCCTGTCTTAAAAAATGAAATACCACAACAAGCCTTGTAAAAGGCGTCATTAAAACTAAAATAGCGGGGGCAAGTGTTAGAATCGTGAGAAGAGCGATTATTTCTAACACAACTGCTACTTCCTCAGGAGCAGTAGCTTCTTTAACATCAAACTGCAAAGAAGGGATTGGAAAAGTTATTGCCTCGGCAATACCTGGAATAATAAAGGTTAAAAAGAAAAAAAATAGTATTATCTTTCTGATTTTCATCTCTATTTTTTATCCTTATCTTTTATAAATTTCCCTGGCAAAAAATCTGCAAATTTCATATTTTTATTTTCTTTCTTTTGTATTAAACCGATATCATTATCTATGGTTGCAAGCTGAGAAATCTTTTGAGGGGTAACACCTACTAGAATCTTTTCATTTAAGACATCAAGTAAAAGAATTTTTTCTTTTGGAGAAATATAATGGACAGCAAGCACTGAGATAAACCCGTTGTCTCCATTACCTCCTCTATTTGAAAATCGCCTGATACAATAAAAAAATAGCACCAGAATCACCAAGACCACAAAAAGCATAAAAAAAGTTCTTGCAAATGCAATCCAGATCTCAGAGGAAGCACTCATGTGGCCTCAGTTAAACTCTTTACTCTGTCCATGGGCGTAATAATATCTGTAAGTCTCACGCCAAACTTTTCATTAACAACAACAACTTCACCCCTGGCAATAAGCTTCCTGTTTATATAGACCTCAAGGGGCTCTCCGGCAAGTTTGTTCAGCTCTACAATGGAACCCTGCCCAAGTTGCAGAAGGTTATTGACAAGCATCTTTGTTCTTCCAAGTTCCACCGAAAGTTCCAAAGGGATATCAAGAATAAAATCAAGCTGGTTCGCTCCATCCTGCTCTTCAAGTTCATCTTCTTCAGGTGTAGCCTCGTCAGACACCTGATCCTCAACCTTTGAATCTTCCGGATCTTCTGAATCTTTTAAATCTTTCTCTTCATCAACCATAATATCTCTCTTTTTCTGTCATAATTTTTTCAATAACCTTAAATGCCTGAAGCCCACGCTGGGCTCCGGCAAAACCTTTTAATTTTGGAAGACCTTCAACAAAGCCTGTAAGAGGCTCGTCTGCATCATTATCCAGTTGAAGGACGTCACCTTTCTGCATATACATAAGTTTCTCGCCTGTAATTTCTGCTTTCCCAAGCTGTATCTTTAATTCAATTTCTGAATCTATAATAGTATCACGTAACTCCTTAACCCATGTATCATCGACCTCTTCAGTTTCAGCTTGAATCCCTGATGCTAGTTTTTGCCTTAATGGCTCTATCATTGCGTAAGGAAAACAAGCGATCAGATTCCCAGCTGATTGCTCAAGTTCGACCTCAAACTTGGTGACAATAACAAGATCTGTGGGAAGTACAATTGCGGTAAACTGAGGGTTCATTTCAGACCTGATAAGTGATGTATGCACTGGTTCAATGGGGAACCATGCTTTTTCAACATCTTTAAGACACGCTACAATTGTTTTTTTAATCATAACTTCTTCAATGATTGTAAACTCACGTCCTTCAACTCTTGCCTTACCAAAAGCATCGCCTCCAAAAAAGGTATCAATCAGGTTATACACAAGCTGACTTTCAAGAACTATCAAGGCATTTCCCCTTAAAGGCTCCATACGAAAAACATGCAAGCTTGTTGGTACTGGAAGGCTTCTCACAAATTCAGAAAACTTAAGAGTATCAAAAGGATTTGAACTTACATCAACACTTGTTTGAAGTTGGGACGAAAGTGTTGCCCGAATTTCCCTTGCAAGTCTTTCATTAATAACATCAAAAGTAGGCATCCTTGCCCTTACAACTTTATCCTGATTTGTAAAATCGTAAGTTGATATACCCTCTGGTTGAGGGGCTTCTATATCTGTCTCGGATTCAACTTCGCCTGTATCCAGTCCATCAAGCAGACTGTCAACCTCATCCTGGGATAGTATTTCGCTCATATTATTATCACCGCATCATAAAATGTGTTAAATATAGATTCCTGATTACGATATCAGGAAACAACGAATTAATTTTCTTGATTAACATATACTTAAATTTTATTTTACCTTCAGGGCTTCTAAGTTCTATCCATCTCATCTCCAACGCGGCACTTCTCACATGAGCCCTGATCTTATTTATTTCGGCTTCAACTATTCCGACCTGCTCTCTGGAATTAACCTCAAGTGCAATATTGACACTTATTTTATCCATATGTGATTTTTCTTGAAGGCTTATCCATATAAATGGTTTCAATACTATAATATTGTCATAATCAATTATATTAACCTGAAACTTTTTACTTTTGGATTCTTTATTGAGTGCTTGTTCATCTTTGTCAGATTTAAGAAAAAAGACCAGGGCAGAGCTAAGCAGAACTATAAAGACTGCGATAGAAACACTTATTATAACAAACTTCTTCGTAAGCAGTCTATTAGGCAATTTTTTAAATACTTTTATAAACGGGCCTTTTAAATCCACAGATTTATTCTCCTGATCACTGTGTTAAAGATCACCTGTAACAAATCTACTCTGTATTGGTTCTCTCTATAAATAAAATTAAGTTCTGTCTGTCAGGTATTATGATTATATAACAAAGCAAAGCCTGTGCCAAGCGAATTAATTATTTTGACGATATCTACTTAAATTATTAATATGCAACGATTAAGCATCAGAATATATTATTGTAAAACTTTTATTGTAAAATATATGCAGGGAAAAAATCGCTGATTTGTCAAAATGATGCCATTGATTTAAAATTCTTTGTCATAATAATGACAGAAATGCTCGATGAACTCCTTTATTATTTACCCCTTGCTTTTAAACAATCTACCAGAAAAACAAGTTTGCAATATCTGAAATCTTTGCTAAACTACACTTGCAACAATAAATAATGGAGAAGGAGAAAATAATATGCAAACTGAGAGTATAAAACAAGAGGCTTATAGAATATTGGATCAACTCCCAGACATGGCTACATGGGATGATTTGATGTATCAAATTTATGTTCACCAAACTATTGAAGCAGGTATAAAAGACAGTGATAATGGTCGCACGATAGATGTTAAAGAAGTCCGCAAAAAATTTGGGCTGCCAGAATGAAAGTCCACTGGACTGAAAACGCAATTGATCATCTTACCAACATTTACGGATATATTGCCCTTAATTCTTCGACATATGCCAGTCGAATGATCGACAAGATAACTCGACGTTCAAAACAGATCGCTGAACATGCCTTGTCGGGTAGAAAAGTCCCAGAGTATAATGCAAAAGATATCCGGGAATTAATTGAAAAACCATACCGAATTATTTATAGAATCAAGTCAGACCAAATTGATATAATAGCAGTTATCCACGGAGCACAGCTACTGACAAAAAAACTGTAAAATATTTAACACCATTATTCTGCCTATCTTAATGAATGGTGTGGTTATCCAAAAAATAATCATTACTTCCCTCGGCAAGCCAATAAATAACGGTAGCCATACTCTATGACAGCCTCTCCTCTTTGATTACTGACCTTACATTTGATCGAAGCAAAAGCTTTATCCGGCTTACTCTTTGACTGCTTTAACTCGCACCACCAGGCATCAACAGCAAGAACATCACCCGGCATTATCGGATTAAACATTTTAACCTCATGCATCCCAACACCACTTAGAATTGCCACTTCACCTTGAGCCGCTACTACTTTTTAACCTTGCAACCTCCCAAGCCGGACGAAGTCCATCAACTAAGAGAATTCTTATAGAAAAGAAAGGTTTTGCCTCCAAGAACTTGTCAATAGAGAATTTATTTGGCATTATTTCAATTAAGTCGATGATCCTCCCCCGATATTGTGGAGTAGTAGTTAAGACGTTATAATACAAAACAGGGAGGAAAAAACATGAAGAAAAACAGCAGAAGAAAATATGATCCAGATTTCAAAAGGAATGCAGTTTTACTATGTATAGAGCAAGGAAGATCAGTTGCTGAGGTTGCTGACAATTTAGGTATTAACCGAGACATTTTGTACCACTGGCGCAGCAAATATAATAAAGCAAACGGATTACTTGCATTCCCAGGTAATGGTATTGAAGCATTGACTCCTGATCAAAAGCGAATAAGGGAGCTTGAAAAAGAGCTCAAAGATACAGTAATGGAGCGAGATATATTAAAAAAAGCTATGGCCATTTTCAGCAGAGCATCGAAATGAAATATCAACTTATTAAAGATAACCACTCTGTTTTTTCGATGAAGAAGATGTGCCAGGTGTTACAAGTATCTATGAGTGGTTTCTATAGTTGGCAAAAAAGAGTTCCGTCTGTAAGAGAAGAAAATAATGAACGATTGCAAAAGCGGATTTTTGAGCTGTACATAGAGCATAATGGAATGGCTGGCAGTCCTATGATAACAGCAGACCTGCATGATGAAGATGAGTTCTCTAAAGTCAGTAAGAATAGAGTTGCACGCCTTATGAATAAAATGAATCTCAAATGTAAAACATTAAAGAAATTTGTTGCTACTACTGATTCCAAGCATAATCAACCGGTAGCTCCAAATTTATTAAATAGACAATTTACAGTAAAAGCCCCAAATACAGTATGGGTAACTGACATAACATATTTGAAAGTTGGTAATAAATGGAATTACCTTACTGTTTTTATTGATCTTTTTTCTCGGCAGATAGTTGGCTGGGATTTAAGCAGCAGTTTGGAGAGCACTTCAGTTATAAAAGCATTGAATAAAGCAATCATACGTCGCAGGCCATCAAAAGAATTGATGGTCCATAGTGACCGAGGTGTTCAATATGCCAGTAAAGATTTTAAAAATATTCTTAAAAAGCATGGGTTCATCCAAAGCATGAGTCGCAAAGGGAATTGTTTGTCAATCAGCATCCAAAAATGACCCCCTGTCAGCGTCCAATATTGACCCCCCTAAAGTTAAAAAAAATATCATTTTCTGTTCTTTAATCTCCAGCTTTTATTGCCAGTTTCTATTATATCACAAT
>JAIOSM010000018.1 GCA_021107575.1 Desulfobacteraceae bacterium
CAGTCAAAAACTACAAAAGGTTCTTCTTTAAACGAGCTATTTAAATGAACCACTCTTGCAATCAGTTCTTTCCCAGTACCAGTCTCACCCTGGAGAAGCACATTTACACGACTGGTGCAAACCAACCCGATCATCTTAAAAATCTTTCGCATCTTTTCACTCTGACCTATGATCACCCATGGATTAGAGTTAGCAGATGGTTTTTTTACTGATTCAAGAGAAGGAGTGCTCTTATCAATTTCAAGGATATCAATGGCGCGGTTTACAGCTTTTTCTATTTTCCCAACATCAAGGGGTTTATGAATATAATCAAAAGCACCGCGCTTCATAGCCACAATAGTTGTATCCATATCCTGAAAAGCTGTAATCATTATAATCTTTGATGACTTTTTTTTCTCAAGCATTGTTTGCAGAATATCAAGCCCATTGAAATCAGGAAGCCTGATATCCATAATAACAATCTGAAATACTTTTTGTGAAAAAATCTCCAGACCTTTCGCACCAGTTTCAGCAGTAACAACCTCAAATCCTTTTTCCGTAAGAAACATGTTCAAGGATTCAAGTATGGAAGGTTCATCATCTATGACTAGTATTCGTGCCATCAAATATTTCCTAGAGGAATCATTATTAAAAATAAAGCACCCCTGGATTCCTTTTTTGCTGCCTTAACAAATCCATTATGGGCTTCAACTATTCTTTTAACATTAGCAAGTCCCAGACCTACTCCTTTTGTTTTCTTTGTAAAAAAAGGTTTAAATATTTCTTCCCTGTCCAAATCATCAATTCCCGTACCCTCATCATCAATAAAAACAGCTGCATATTCAATATTCTTCTTTACTGTTTTTTTAAATGTTATAATAATTTTTCCAAATAAATCAGATGATTCAATTGCATTGATAAAAATATTGATAAACGCCTGGCCAAGTTTTTCACCATCTGCTTTAAAAGGAGGTAATTCATCTTCAAAAACTGTAACAATATCAAGTTTTTTCTCTTTAAATTTCATTTCAAGAAGTTCAACATAAGAATTTACAATATGACAAATATTGCAGGATTTTAATTCTAATTTAAGGGGTTTGGCAAAATCCAGAAGTTGATTTAAAATCTTCTCAAGCCTGATAACTTCAGATTCTGAAATATCAATTCTGCGTTTATCATTCCCCTTGATCTTTTGGTTCCCGCTTAGAATCTGAAGGTTCATTTTGATTGCTGATAAAGGGTTCCGAATTTCATGGGAGAGAGATGCTGTAATCTGCCCAATATATGCCATACGTTCGTTCTCACGAACTTTTTTCTCCATTCTGACTCGCTCGGTAATATCCCGGCAAATACCAATACTCACTATTTTATTATCATAGGATATTGTTTTACCTCTAATCTCTGTTGGAAACTCAAGTCCTGATTTTGCAAGGCGTTTGTACTCAAACACCTGAGAGATAACACTATCATCAGATTTATTAGAATATATTTTAAGGATCTCTTCTCTGTCAGAAACTGCAACAAACTTGGATATCTTACGGCCCTGGATACCTTTAAAATCATCTTCATGCATAGTACAGAAAGCTTGATTAGCATAAACTATCACACCATCCTGAACTACAAAATAACCATCACTAATCTCTTCTACCAGGATTTCATATTTTTTTTCAGATTCCTGGAGTGCTGCTGTACGCTTTTTAACCATTTCTTCAAGTTCCCTGTTTTGCAGAGTAATTTTTTTCTGGTGCATATCCTGAAAATGGTCACTAAACCTGTGCATGGTATAAGCAAGACACTGATTCAATTTTCGAAAAGTCTCGTGGAATTCTTCTTTAGAGGTATTTAGAATTAAAAGTTCAGTTAAAATCATCCGGTACAGTTCAAAAGCTTTCTGGACATCAGACAATAAAAAACCTGCTTTTAACCGCATACCAGTAATTTTATCGATAAATGTATTTATAGGGTCAAAATTATCGTGTACCAGAACCTGATAATTGGCATCAACCGCCAGAGTAATGGTCTGATTAAGCTCTTCTATGGGCCTTGCTGCATATTGTTCACCACATTCTGAGTGAAGTTTTTCAACCCATTGATTTATTATCAGAGGCTTATGTGTATTCAAAAATGTTGAAAATAAAAAATCCATAATAAATTGCTATATCTATTTTTAAGAATTGTGTCAAATAAGATATAAGAATGTCATACAAACTCAGAGAGAAAAATATGGGCAGAACAGACTCAAGGTCTGCAAGATCTCCACGTACAAGCCTGGTTCTATACTCCCGGCTCCAGCGTTTTGTCTGCCTTTCGGACCGTAAATAAAATGATTATTCTAAGATACATAAATTTTATCTTGACCAAACTTAGTGGTTACTGTAATAGTCACTATATGGGATTAAAATAAAAATGTGAGATGATAATGAAAAATGATGTTAAAGATGCGCTTAATGGTGGATTCCCTATTTTCATCGGTTATGTCCCGCCGGCCATTGCCTTTGGTATTCTATCAAAAAGCTGTGGTATTACTCTTTTGGAAAGCTTTTTGTTTTCTGCTGTTGTTTTTGCCGGGGCAAGCCAGTTCATTGCTTTAAACCTTTTAATGACCGGCATGGGTCCAGGTGGTATTATTCTAACCACTCTTCTTGTCAATTTCAGACATTTTTTGATGAGTGCCTATTTATCTACACAGATCGGAAAAATGGCAAAGCAATATATTTTCCTGATAGCATTTGGGGTGACTGATGAAATTTTCAGTGTTTTATCATTTTCAAAAAGAAAGCTTACTAAAACATTTGTCTTTGTCCTGCAATTGTCAGCCTATTCCGGCTGGGTCAGCGGAACCGTAGCAGGGTTTATTTTAGGTGGATTTCTACCAGAAATTCTTACAAAAAGTATGGGGATTGCACTTTATTCACTTTTGCTTGCAATTTTACTACCTGAGCTTAAGACTTCTACAAAAGCAGTATGTCTGGTCATTGCATCAGGAATTTTAAACACTGTTTTAATAAAACTTGATCTGTTTCCAGATGGCTGGAATATTATTGTTTGCATATTTGTGATTGCTTTTGCAGGATCATCTTTTATTTCCCCAAAACCAAAAAAAATACAGAAAAAAGGAGAAAAGGTGCATGGATAATATTATTCTTTTAATACTCGGAATGGCTGCTGTTACCTATGTCCCAAGATTGGCACCTTTCTTTTTGATAGGTAGTAACAGATTACCGAAACGAGTGGATGATTTTCTAAAATGTATTCCAGTAGCAGCCATCGGGGCCTTGATTATTCCCGGCGTGTTTAACGCAGTTCCGGAGGAACCTCTCGCAGTGATATGCGGAATGGGATTTGCACTTATTATAGGAATGTGGAGAGGTGGAATTATAATTCCGGTGATAGGATCAGTTGCGACAACATACCTGATATTACTTTTATCAGCATAAAGGAGGGCTCATGAATATTCTGAATGATATGAAAAAACTAGGATTTTCAGAGTACGAGTGTAAGGCTTATTTAACCCTTTTAGAAGACTATCCATTAAATGGCTACACATTAAGCAAAAATTCAGGCATCCCGAGATCGAGAATATATGAAGTCTTAAAAAATTTGATCACCAAACTAATGGTTTTTGAACAGGCTGAGGAAAAAAATAAGCTTTACTACCCCATGGAGCCTGAAATCTTTATCAAAAAGCTTAAAGATGACTATAAAGATATGTTTTCCAACATCTCAAAATATACTGAAAAATTATACAAAGCAAAAAAACAAGATGATAAACTTGTTGTCATCAAGGGCAGACAGAATATTATCCGCTTTCTAAGCATGCTCATAAAAGGTGCTGAAAAAAGAATCGCACTGTCCATCTGGGATGAAGAGATCAAGGAAATAGCCCCGGAACTGGATAGAGCGCTTGAAAGAGGCGTGATGCTGCGGGGAATATATTTTGGCGAATCCATACCCTATGATACATTGGTGCCGCACCGCAGGATCAAGCGTTATATGGCAGAAAAAAAACAACGGTATATTTCCATTATCATTGATAATGCCCATGCCATATCCGGGGTTGTGTCAAAAGGAGAAGAGAGCAAGGTGACATGGACAAGCGATGAAGGTTATATCGAGGTAAGTGAAGACTATATTGCCCATGATCTGGTAGTTAATCTATATTCCGCATCCTTAAATGAAGAAGATTACAAGGCTTATGAAGCCTTTGCAGACAATGTTCATAATCAATACTTTCATTATTCAAATAAAGAATTTAATATCTATAAAGCATTGAAATGATAAAAAATGTTATTGCCAGATCTAATTTACCAGACTTCAGGATAGGCAACATCCATAAATGAGTTTTCCATCTTAAATTTATGGTCCCGTTCCATGGCGGCAAGATCCTGAAAAACTTTTTTTAATTGGACATCATCGCAATTCTCAGCAAGGGCCATATAATTTTTCATGGCAAATTCTTCATTTTTCATGGCAATACCAATGGCACCCTTAAGGTCCATGTTTTCATTGACCTCTGGCATTTCAATGGTTTCCGCCACCTTAAAATCTTTTTCAAAATTAAAAAAAGAGGTGTCCATTTTTTCCTCATTTAAAACACTGATCAAAATTTTTTCATGCCTTGCTTCTTCTTTGGCAAAGGTTCCAAACAATTCCTTGAGATAGTTGTCCTTAATTCTGTCAGCGACCTTTTCATAAAATTCTTTTGCCTCAATCTCATTTGTAATGGCACCAGAAATTACTTGTTTATATTTTTCTAAATCCATGATCATCCTCCTTGTGTGTATATGCAGTGTTAAAATATAGATCAAATCGATTAAAATCAACATATTTTTTTAATACCTCCCTTTAAAGTAAAAAGTTAAAAAGTGCTTTTTAAAACCAGATGATGGACTAATAATTGCTAAGATGGTAAATAGACTGGAATAAAAATAATAACTTAATTAATTGAGACAATAAAATGGAAAGACTTTTGGTCATTGTTGTTTCTGCTGCTGTTGGAACAGCTTTTTATTTGTGGATTGCCCAGGCTGTTAAAAAGCAATCCATGCGAGAATATATCATGTCACACCAGTGGCTTCTACATCCTAACTCAATTTGCTACTGGCGTGCAGCTATGGCTGCTATTGGATTTATCCTCTATTTTTTTACTCCCTATCAATCCTTTGCTATATTTATATTCACCTTTGCGGCAATCCTTGATGGTGTTGACGGAGTTGTAGCTAGAAAATGCAATCTGATGTCTCCCTGGGGAGAATCGCTGGACCCCATGTGTGATAAATTGACCTATTTGCCACCATTGATTGGATTTGCCTATGTAGGGATTATATCAATAGAATTGGTATGGGCCCTTGTAGCCATTGAATTTTTTGGCCAGTTTTTAGCCAGACAGATTTTGACCTGGATGAAATCTTCCGGGGCTGCCAATAATTTTGGAAAAATAAAAGCCATTATCTGCTTTGGCCTTGTTATTTTATGTGCATTACTGGATAGCAACCCGGAATTGATAAACATCGCCGATGAAGTCCTCATAGCCAGCATTATAATAGCATCCGCATCTGTGGTCTTTAAATTTATCCCCAACCACCTCTATGCAGATATACTTTCTATGCTTAATTTCTGCTGTGGTGTGACCAGCCTTATCATGACCCATCATCACTATTTTGCATGGGCAATTTGTATTATTATCATCGGGCAGTTGTTTGACCTGTTTGATGGACGTATGGCCCTAAAACATGGTGGAACAAGGTATGGTCCTTATTTGGATGATATTGCTGATTTTGTCAGCTTTGGACTAGCGCCAGCCTATGTGATTGTTGAAAAAGGCGGATCATTAGCATGGTTTGTCGGTTGTATTTATATTATTGGAGTTGCCTTTCGTCTCATCCGGTTTATCACTGTTGATAAAAATCGGACTGACCTGCCTGAGGGCATATTCAATGGGCTCCCTAGTCCTGCCGGAGCATTGATCGTTCTTGGTGCCTCTCTTATTTCAACACCAAGCATACTGTGGGGCCTGACAATAGTTTCTGTCGGATTAATGGTGACTCATGTCCGTTTTGCTCATTTTGGCAGAGTGATCCTCAAAAAGATCCCTAAACCGGTGTTTTTTCTGATCAGTGCAGCAGTTATTATTACACTATCTTTTATTTTTAAAACAAAAAATGTCCAGATGTTTGGATATCTGATTCTGAGTTCTATTATTGTTTACATGGTTGTCGGAAGAAAATGGGTCCATGAAAATGAAATCGACTACCAGTCAATGGGAAAATAATCTTTTAAAAATTTACCACTCCAATGTTTTCCTGTCAAAATACCATGGAAAAATGGATCGCAGACCCTTGCTGCTCCATCCACTATATCCAGAGGTGGTTGAAAATCGTGGCAGTCCTGTTTATGCTTGGCCAGGACAGTAGGGTCCTCGTCTGTGACCCAACCGGTGTCAACAGCATTCATATAAATTCCATATTTAATGAAATCGCTGGCAGCAGTATGGGTAAGCATGTTCAACGAGGCCTTGGCCATATTAGTATGGGGGTGTCGGCTGCCTTTTTTAAATCTTAAAAATTTGCCTTCCATGGCTGAAACATTAACGATATGTTTTTGCCCGGTAAAATCAAGTTTCATTAAATCTGCCAGGCGATTACATAAAACAAAGGGGGCCACAGAATTAACAAGTTGAATTTCCAGCATTTCTGAAGTCTGAATTTCTCCCAGCCTTAACCGCCAGGAATTAGTTGTCCGAAGATCTATCTGCTGGAGGTCTGTATCCAATTTTTCTACAGGGAAAACTTCAGGCACATTCAGGGAATGGTCATAAGGATAAGGAATCTGAGACAATTGGGCAGACATACGTAAGCCCACTCCAGGGGCTGTGCCATTCCAGGTCACGGGCAATGCTTTTTCTGTGCCCGGATTTTCTGTCAACTTGTATTCAAGTTGAGAAACACAGGTCTGATACTGACCCAAAAGGGTCTGGGCCTTTTGGGGCAATTGTGCAACCTGCCTGTTTTCATTTCCCATGAGATGGGCATAAAATCCTGGCGGCCGCCGGACTGTCTGGGCAGCATTATTTATAAGAATATCCAGACGCTGATATTTTTCTTTAATATAATCGCAAAAGAGTTCTACGCTGGGTGTATGGCGCAGGTCAAGCCCATAGATCTGAAGCCTGTGACCCCAATCAGAAAAATCTGGTTCCCGGGAAAATCTAAGAGCCGAATCCTTGGGAAAACGCGTGGTGGCAATCACCCTTGCCCCTGCCTTTAACATCATTAAGGTGGACTGATATCCTATCTTGAGTCGGGAGCCTGTAATCAGAGCTACCTGCCCTTCTAAAGAAGCTGTCTGAAAGCGTTTTTGATAATTTAATTCTGCACATTCCATGCACATGGCATCGTAAAAATGATGGAGTTTTGTAAATTCTGTTTTGCACACATAGCAATTACGTGGCGATTTTAACCTTTGCTCTATATCTTCCGGCCTATCTTCTATTGCAGTATTTAATATTTGCTTGGGTGCTGTAAAGACTGAGTCTTCTCTTGCTCTTCTAATCCCTGTAGCAGCCCGTAACCTGCGCTCTTTTTCCACAACTGCCTTGCGTTTTAGACGTTTTTTATTCTTTTTCCGCTTTTTGATTTCCTCGGGGTCAGGCCTGGAAATTTTACCGGCCGCAGTGATAAAAGCAATGCGCTGTGATTCTGGCAAGTATTCCAAAAGTTCGAATTGATCTGCAATTTTTTCTAAAACAGGTATACATCTTATTAATGCTGCAATAGTTTCCTGTTTTTCTGTAATTCTATTATCTCTGCTGTTTCTGTCAGTATCAATTGTATTCACAGTTTTGTATCCTTGATTCGGCAAAAAGTCAGCCTGTTTATGCAGCTTTTTTCTTCAGGGCCTCTCTGATTCTTGCAACATCTGTGCTTCCAATATACTTATCAAAAGTCATGAGACTATCAATAACTCCATTGGGGGTGATCTCGATAATGCGATTTACCAGAGTATTTACAAACTCGTGGTCATGGGATGTGAACAGAACAACTTCCGGAAATTTAAACAGGCTGTCATTTAGAGATGTAATTGATTCAAGGTCAAGATGATTAGTAGGGTCATCCAATATCAATACGTTGGATTTTGAGAGCATCATCCTTGAAAGCATACATCGAACCTTTTCACCGCCTGAAAGCACCTTGATTTTTTTAATAGCCTCTTCCCCGGAAAAAAGCATTCGTCCCAAAAAAGTCCGGGCAAAGTTCTCTCCCTCTTTTGGTGGAGCAAATTGCAAGAGCCAGTCAATAAGATTCCTGTCTCCGTTAAAATAGGAACTGTGTTCCTTGGGAAAATAAGAATGCGTAATAGTAGTTCCCCATCTGAAAGTACCATTATCAGGTTCCATTTCTCCTGCCAGAATTTGAAAAAGAGTAGTTTTTGCCAGAGTATTTTCACCGGCAAAAACGATCTTGTCACCGTTGTTTACAGTAAAACTCACATTATTCAGAACCTTTTCACCATCAATGGTTTTGCAAAGTCCTTCCACTTCCAGAATCACATTGCCACAGGGTCTTTCCGGCTTAAAAGAAATAAAAGGATATTTTCTTGATGACACGGGCATGTCCTCAATTGTAAGTTTCTCTAAAAGTTTCTTTCTCGAAGTTGCCTGCTTGGATTTGGAGGCATTGGAACTGAACCGCTGGATAAAAGATTTTAGTTCTTCGGCACGATCAGAGATTTTCTTATTTTCAGTAAGTTTCTGTTTTAAATTTAACTGGCTTGCCTGATACCAAAAATCATAGTTACCCATGTACACCGAGATCTTACCAAAATCAATATCTGCAATGTGGGTACACACCTGATTCATAAAGTGACGATCATGGGACACCACGATTACAGTATTCTTAAACCTGTAGAGAAAATCCTCAAGCCAGGCAATGGACTTTATATCCAGATTATTAGTAGGCTCATCAAGAAGGAGTATATCAGGATTCCCAAACAAAGCCTGGGCAAGAAGCACCCGCACTTTTTCTCCTCCTTCAAGCTCTTTCATTTTCTTTGAATGCAAACTTTCAGCAATTCCAAGACTATTTAAAAGGACCGCTGCTTCAGACTCTGCCTCATACCCGTTCATCTCCCCGAATTCAACCTCAAGCTCACCTGCCCTGTTTCCATCCTCTTCGGAAAAATCAAACTTTGTATAAAGAGAATCCCTCTCCAGAATATTTTTATATAATTTTTCATAACCCATAATCACAGTATTTAAGACTGTTTCTTCATCAAAGGCAAAGTGATCCTGCCTTAAAACGGCAATACGCTCTCTTGGTCCTACTGATACAACTCCTGAATCAGATTCAATATCTTTGCTAAGAATTTTTAAAAATGTGGACTTCCCTGCACCATTAGCACCAATAAGTCCATAGCAATTACCCGGAGTAAACTTTATATTAACGTCTTTGAACAAAACCCTTTTACCATAGGCCAAAGTGACGTTGGTTGCACAAATCATTTTTGTTTCCCTTTCAATAAATAAAAAAAACCACAAGAACAAATCTTGCGGTTAAAAAAGCGTTGCTAAAATATCATTTTTTTATATAAAAAGGAACCTTTATTTTAAAACAACATTAAAAACTACTAATGCGCTGACAAAACAGATTAAAAAAATGTATGTTTAACTTGACTTAAACAGTATTATTTGCTTTGTTTAGTCAAGTAACAGCATCAGCAGCACCGGCGGCAATACAAAACAAGTTTTATTTCATGTTAACGCCTGGAGCGAAAAAATCCTTTTTCATCTTTTATTAATTTTCTATTCAATTATTTCGTTGATTTGCAGAGCGATATTCACATTTACATGCCTTTCAATGCTATGGTAGCTGTATGAACCGTGATTGCAACGATGAGGCCAGTAAACATAATTCCTGTCAACCCAACCATGACTGATAGTGCCTTTGATCTTCTTTTTAAAGGTCGGATATCGCCATAACCCACTGTCAAAGCAGTAATGAATGACCAATACAACGAGTCAAATTTATTCCAACCTTCAATATAGCCAACTACTTGCCCTAAAATAACAACTGATAGTGATAAAGATATCAGCAACGGCATAATCATATCAGCAGCCAATAAGAATAGTCGAATAAATTCAAAAGTAAATTCCATACGCTGTCACCAGTTTATTTATACATTATTAGAATTATCCTTCATTCTAACCTCTAATGTTTTAAGCAAAAGATGTCAATAGCAAAATCAGTGATTTGAGGCATCAGCTGTAATCAGATGAAAGCCTGCTCAATTCATGGAAAAAATATCCACCATACATTGATTTTTTCTACTGCCAAGATTGATAGAAATCATTCTCACGCTATTTACATAAAACTTCTGATATGCTAAATTATTTTTCTTAACAAATGGGGTGCAGTAATGACAGGCTGGTATTCTTTTTCCATTAATAAATATAAAATCATTATAGTTTTAATCACGATAATATTTATTTTATTATCATCTGCTGGATTTGCTCAGTCCGGTGGAAAAAAGAAGACAATTAATGTGGGTCTCCTTTTTGATGGCAAAGAGAGCCAAAATATTTCTTTTATATCCTCTTTTCGATCTGAATTAAATGCACTTCTTGGTTCAAAATATGATATCCAGATCAATAATGCCCACGTGCTGGATGGACAATGGTCCTTTTCAACAATTGAAAATAATTATTATAAGCTTGTCTCTGATAAAAAAATTGATATCATAGTTGGTGTAGGGGCTATAACAGGTTCTATTATTTCCAGTAAAAAAGAATATAAAAAACCAGTAATTGCCATAGGTATTGTTGATCCGATTGTCCAGGGGCTTTCCCAGGGAACCGACAATAAATCCGGTATTCACAACCTTACTTATATTATTGGTAACAGATCCATAATTAAAGACCTGGACACATTCCATAAAGTATATCCCTATAAAAAGCTTGGTTTTGTCTACTATGAAGAGTTTAGTAAAACAATGACTCAGAAAGGCCGGGCAAAAATCAACTATCTAATGGCTGAAAAAAAATCACACTTTATTGGAATCCCTGTTAAAAACAATGTTAACGAGGTTTTTAAATCTCTTAATAAAGTAGATGCTGTATATATCAGTTATCTGGGAAAATTCGAGGGGAAAGACAAACAATATCTGATTGATCAATTGAATAAAAGAAAAATACCTTCCTTTGGTTCAAGCATAGCAGATACCAGGTCCGGGATGCTGGCAGCAATGGCACCTGATGATATTATCATAAAAATTATCCGGCGAATCAGCCTTAATATTGAAGCGATACTGGGAGGCCAGGATCCTGCTGAACTCAAAGTATTTGCCAATTTTGAAAAAAACTTGACCATTAATATAAAAACAGCTGCACAGATAGGATTTTCACCAAAATTTACTATTCTTTCCCAGGCAGAATTAATAAATGAATATTATTATGATGCGCAAAGATCTGTGAATCTGGTTGATGTGATGAAAGAAGCAGCCCAAAAAAGCCTGGACATTGAGGTGTCACAAACCTATGTGGAAAATGCAGAGTATGATATTTCAAAGGCAAAAACCGATTACTATCCTGATCTGTCAGCAGGGCTTAATAGTGTAATGATTGACGAAAAACGAGCTGAACTGTCCAATGGTACCCAGGCTGAACGAACATCCACGGGTAATCTTACGGCCAGACAACTGATTTATTCGGATCAGGTTCTGGGGAATATTACATCTCAAAAACATCTTTACCAGGCGTCATTGCTTGATCATAAAAACATAGAACTGGATGTCATTTTTAAGGCGGTGCAAGCCTATTTCAGGATTTTAAAAGCTAAAACATCAAGAAAAATAATCAAGGATAATATCAACCTGATCAAAAGGAACCTGAAAACCGCTGAACAAAGAGAAATTATAGGGTATTCCGGTCGGTCAGATGTCTTACGGTGGAAAAGCCAGCTTGCAACAACAACATCTGATTTCATAGCTGCCCAGCAGGAGGTTATTCTTGCAAAAAATGATTTAAACCGTGTTTTGAACCGCAGCCAGGATGAACCTTTTTATATTGAAGATACATCTATGGATGACAATATTTTTTCAATATACTCTGCCAATTCCATTGAGAAATATATTGATAATCAAAAATCCCTTGATATCTTTACCCGGTTTTTTATTGGACAATGTATTAATAATTCATATGAAATAAAGGGATTAAATGAAAAAAAACTTTCTTATGAACGTTCTGTCATATCCTTAAAAAGGAAATATTATCTGCCCACTGTGAGTTTCTCCGCAACTCAAGATCATGTCTTTACCCGCAATGGGTCGGGTACTGATGTCGCAGGGTCTAATCCGGTTGACAGCCCATGGAGTGCAGGTATTTACCTTAATTTTCCTTTTTTTGAAGGCGGTTCCAAATCAATTGATATTAAAAAAACTAATGTTGAGATATCAAGAATTCAAAAACAGAAATTAATCCTTGCCCATGATATTGAAAACAGTGCAAGGACTACTCTTTCCGATGCCATGGTAAAAATGATTAATCTTGAATTATCAAAGCAGGCATCGGCTTATGCAAAGCAAAGCCTTGAACTGGTCCAAGATTCCTATTCTAAAGGAACAGTTTCAGTTGTTGAGCTTGCTGACGCACAAAATAATGCCTTAGCAGGAGAACTCAGTGCCATAAGTTCCATTTATGACTATCTTATCAGCCTTTTTACAATGGAAAAAGTGTATGGACAATTCAGCCTTTTAATGCCGGCTGACAGCAAGAAGAGGATTACAAACAAGTTTGAGGAATATTATGACAAGTCAATTAATTAACATGATCCAGAGTCATTTTTTTATGAAAATTAAAATCTATATGGTATTTTCTCTTTGTTCAGTGTTGCTAATGCTTTTTTTTTCCTGCAGCGAACCAGTAGAACAAAAAGAGACCATAAGACCGGTGCGATATCAGGAAGTGGTTCGTTTTAATAATGAAAAACAGAGAACATTTTCCGGAGTCTCTGAATCTGGTACAGAAGCTCAATTAAGTTTCCGGGTTTCAGGCGTTCTAAAAAGTATCAAGGTGATTTTGGGGCAAAAAATAAATAAAAATCATCATATTGCCTCCATTGATGATTCCGATGCAATTCTTGATTATGAAAAGGCGGTGGCAGCTCAAAAAAATACCCAGGTACAGGTTGAAACCGCCAAATCAAACCTTGAAAGGGTTAAAGGCCTTTATGAAAACAACAATGTCTCCTTAAGCGAATATGAAGCTGCAAAAAACAAATTTGCAGCAGCGAGGTCTGATTATTCAGCAAGCCAGAAAAATACAGCCCTTAAAAAAAGAGAGCTTGGATATTATAAACTTTATTCACCCATGGATGGAATCATTGTATCCAAAGATGTTAATGAAAATGAAAATGTCTCTACCGGTCAAGCCATTGTTAAAATAAATTCTGAAAATGATATTCAGATTGTTGTGGGAATACCGGAAAAATATATTTCTAAAATTAAAAAAGATACTACAGCCATTGTCACATTTTCAACATTGGCTGAAAAGTTTTTCAAAGGTATAGTGACTGAAATATCCTACTCCATAAGTTCCTCATCAACATACCCGGTTAAAATCAATCTTTTGAAAATTGACAAGGATATCCGGCCAGGTATGCCGGCCAATGTTTCATTTACAATGGGCAGCAATGATAAAAATAGTTTTTTTCTTGTGCCATCAAACTGTGTAGGTGAAGACAACAACGGGAATTTTGTGTTTACTGTTGAGCCTGAGCAAAAGGGTTTTGGTGTTGTACATAAAAAAATTGTACAGGTTGAAAATCTTACTGACAAGGGGTTTCAAATCCTATCAGGTGTAAATGAGGGTGATTTTGTTGTTACTTCTGGCATTGATAAAATGGCAGACAATAAAAAAGTTAAATTTTTAAAATAATGTCTAATATATTATGACTTCATTTTCCATAAAAAACAGTGTGCTGACCCTTTCCATAGTTTTTGTACTTGCCTTCATGGGTATAAACGGATTTATAAATATGCCCCAGGACAGTATGCCTCCTTATACTGTTCGAATTTCCAATGTGGTGACAACCTTTCCAGGGGCAAGTCCGGAAAGGGTGGAGATGCTGGTTACTGATAAAATAGAAAAGCAGCTCCAACAGATTGCAGAGCTTGATCATGTGGAGAGCGAATCAAGAACAGGAGTATCGGTTGTCAGTATAAAAATAAAAGATGAATACACACAGATGCAGCCGATTTATGATAAAATCAGAAGAAAGATCGAAGATATACAGCATGAGCTACCCACAGGTTCCAATGTAACAATCCAGGATGAAGATCTGGCAGATATTTATGGTATAATCTACAGCATTACTGGTGATGGGTACACTCCGGCGGAACTTTTAGATATTGCAGAAGATGTCAGAGACGGCCTTATAAAACTTCCTAATGCAGCCAAAGTTAAGATTGTGGGAGGTCAGACCGAACAGATTTTTATTAAGTATGACAATGCCAAATTTAGTGAACTCGGGCTTACCCAGGAAATGATTAAGTCAATCCTTTCAAAAACAAATATTATTTTTCCAGGGGGTGATCTGAAAATCGGCAATGAGAGAATCATACTTGAGCCCACAGGAAATTACGAAACCATTGAGGATTTGAAAAAAACTATTGTATCTGATGCTGACAGTTCTGAAATCATTTATCTTGGTGATGTAGCAGATATTTACCGTGGGTATAAACAGCCGGAAGAGAGTATAGTTAAAATAGATGGAATAAAAGGCATATCTTTGGGAATAGCTTTAAAAGAAGGCGGAAATATCGTCAATCTTGGAAAAGAAGTGGATGAACTCATTGAGTATTACAAAGGTATTTATCCCTATGGAATTGAATTTACAAGATCTGCCTCCCAGGATTTTTTTGTTGAAAAATCAGTAAAAAATTTTATAAGCAACCTTATACAAAGTGTTGTTGTGGTTCTTATGGTTATGCTCCTGTTTCTCGGTATCAGGACCGGTGTTGTTGTGGCAAGCCTGATCCCTGCAGTTATTGTAACAACCCTGCTTTTAATGTCCAATGCTGATGTGGGTTTAAATCAGGTTTCTCTGGCAGCACTTATCATGGCTCTTGGAATGCTTGTGGACAATGCCATTGTCATGGCTGAATCCATTATGGTAAGAATGGAAAAAAATGAAAAAGCCTTTGATGCTGCCATCTCATCCGCCAATGAACTCAAAGTTCCGCTTCTTATATCATCTTTAACTACATCTGCGGCCTTTCTCCCCTTTTACCTGGCCCAGTCCACCATGGGCGAAATTGTAGGAGAAATTTTTATTGTTATTACATTTGCATTGCTGTCTTCATGGGTTTTTGCTCTGACACTGATTCCCCTTTTAAGCATTTATTTTATAAAAATTAAAAAGACCCAAAAAGAGAAGACCTCGATCTTTGACCGATTGAATAAGATTTATCAAAGCATTCTTCTTTTTAATTTGAAAAGGCCTTTATTGATCATTATTCTGGTAATTGTTTTGTTTTCAGCATCCGTGTATGCCCTGCGCTTTATTCCATCCATTTTCATGCCGGATGCTGAACGGTTCCTTGTAACAGCTAATTTGGAGCTGC
>JAIOSM010000102.1 GCA_021107575.1 Desulfobacteraceae bacterium
CATTGTAACATCGTGCAGGAAATTTGACCAATTTGGCGATTGGTATTTTATTAAAAACCCAATGGTCGTTTACCAGATTTTCAAGAGAGACCAAAAACAGGCGGACCAGTTTTACTACGATGCCAGGTCAGAAATCACCGAACAAATAAATACACCAGAGCACAAAGATCACGTCCATTGATTTAGGTGATAGGTGTACTTGGAATGTATAAAATTTTTTATCGTTCAGCTTTTTCCTGTTTTTCTTTTTCTGATGCTTTTAAAAGGTCATGTTTGATAAGCGTAACAGCAAAATTCTCCATTTCATAAATGCAGGTGCCATCAACTGACAACGCTCCGCTTGCTATGATCTGTGGTTGATCTCCATCTATTATATTTTTTATGTGGGCACAAATTTCAATTTGCTTGTTTGAGGGAATAATTTGTCCTCTGTATTTCCATTTATGAGTAGAATTTAAAGTCTCTTCTATTCTCATGTTTTTGGGAGGGAGATTCCATTTTTGTAATACATAAAATCGTATTAACTGAAGAAAGGACTCAATGCCTAAAGATCCCGGGCAAACAGGATCCTGATAAAAATGAGCATTAAAAAACCATTCATCAGGATTTACTTGTTTGGTGCCTTTGATATATCCTTTGTTGTAAAGTCCGCCGTTAAATGAAAATTGTTCAATCCTGTCAATCATGCACAAAGCAGTTGAGGGCATGCCTCTGTTTTCATCTAAATTTAAATCATCAGGTGTTAATGGTGCATTGTCCTGAAAGGTTATATTTCTTGAGGTGTCAAGCAGGTCAGTATCACATTCATATATATGAAATTTGTTCTTCTTGAGCCCAATTTGCTTTGAAAGAGCCTGGCCGGTAAAGAATCCAAAGTTTGTAGAGCCTTTGTAAAGGAGTTCATTTTTTTTCAGGACTTCAATATCAAAATCCTGGATTATCATACCTCCGGCTTTGGAAACATCTGTCATACGGGTGCGCATTGTGATTGTTCCAATATCTCTGGGAATATTTTTTAAAATCTGAGCTTCACCGCCAAGATTTCTGAAATAGAGTCTTTCATTACTTGCCAATGCTGAGCCAGCCCAGGCTGCAAGCCATCCACAGGGCTGTAGAGCAATTTCTAACAGAATGCAGAAAGGAATTGTATCAGAATGATTTGCGTTAAAATACCAGGCATCTGAAGGAACATCAAATTCAGCTTCTATCCAGCCTCCAGATTTTATTTCCCACTGAATATGATCAATTTTTGTTACTCTGTCCATGAAAAAATATGGAGGCCGGGGCAGTCTTGCCATTTGTCGTTCATTATCAAAGATTTTATATTTATCACCAAAGGCATCTGAAGGGTTACCCTCGGCAAACGCAAGTATTTTATCTCTTGAAATGAGCTCTTGAGTTTTTTTAAATTTATTTAGAAGTGATGGGTCATTTATAGCTTCAAAGCCTGTTATGCTGGCAAGAATTTTACCAGTGCTGTCAAGGAATGTGAAGTAGCCTTTTATTTTGTGTTTACTTATCTCATTAACTGTAAATCGTATTCTTACATCACCATCTGAGTTTTTAAATGAATTGTATAGCCTGAAGTTTGTTATGTATGCAGGTAGACATACTTGCTTTTTATTTTCATATGTCCAGAGAATAGCTGCCTGGAACGCGGCATCAAGGAGCATGGGGTCGAAAATCCAATTGCGGTTCGGTGGATTTTGAAACCACTTATCAGGAGAAGGTGCTTTTGATGTAATAACTTCAATGCCTTTTGTGGAACATCCTGTGATGGATTTAATGGCATGGAGATCTTTTCCATGGAAGAGGACTGATTTGTATATTTCATCAATATCGAGAGAATAGGGCGCAAGATCAAGGGAAGAAGATGCAGAAAGTACAGGAGGAGTTGGTAAACTGTCTTTTAAAAGAGCAATCCCGGCTGAATTTAAAAAAGTATTATTATTATCATTTTTTGAGAAAAGGCTTATTTCAGTTTCAAATCCATGGTCTGCTTTTTTGCATTTTCCTGTTTTTACATTAATTTCAATAGAATTTCCAGATGATTCTTCTGATTCCTCTGGAAAACTAATCCCTTTTAAAAGCCGCATTTGATCCATACCGGCAAAATAAAGTCCTGGATTGTTTTTCTCTGCAGCATGTGCCAGCCATTCCATGTGGAGTGCAAAAGGTACAACTTTGTTGCCATTAATTTTATGAGATTGAAGCACAGGCGCTGCCGAGTTATTCAGATTATATGTAAAAGCTTTAGTAAGAGAAACTTCTTGTTTTTCTTTTTTCCCAAAGAGGCCGGCACCAATTACAATTTCCACACTGGTTTGAGTTTTTGCCCTCATTTCAGCTACTAACTGATGAGCCCCTGCTTTTTTATCAATAAGGTCAACTTTTCTTCTCTTAAATTCTTTTTTCAATGACTTGTTAACCATGCCGCCATCCCATGGCCCCCAGTTGATTGCAATGTATTTACACTTAGGGTTGTCAAGAGAAAGTTTTTGTAAGGTTTTATTTAAAACTTCGTTGGCCATTGCATAATCTGATTGTCCTGTATTACCGGTTCTTGCTGCAACAGATGAAAATCCTATAAAATATTTCAAAGTGTGATCAGTACTTGCAAAGATAAGGGAGTTTAAACCTGAAACTTTTGTGTCAAAAACTTTGCAGAATTTATCATAATCTTTTTCTATGATAAGTTTGTCTTCAAGTATTCCGGCACCGTGAATAATTCCGGTAATTTTTCCATATTTTTCTCTTATGGCATTGAATATTTTGAAAGTTTGATCTTTGTCTGTTATGTCACATGAAAAGTATTCAACAGTGGGTTTATGGGATACGGCATTTTGAATTCTTTCAATATTTTTTTTGATTTCGCGGTTTGACATCAATTTTTTGTAAGCTTTTTCAAGCTCTACAGGTTTTGGGGCCTTGGCATGAAATTGATTTTTCAATATAGCTTTTTTAATTTCTGATTCCAAGGAAATGTTTTCTGCCCAGTCTGGTTCATCCACGGGGTTTTCTGATCTGCCTATAAGCATAATTTTAGGAGAAAAAGACTTTGCAATTTCAATGGCGCATTCTGCTGTAACACCTTTTGCTCCTCCTGTAATAATAAACAGGTCATCTTCTGTAATATCTGGCTCTGTGAGTTCAGAAACATCTTTTATTACAAGCTTTGGAATATTACAAAAATCTTCACTGATTCCTATTTCCACTGAACCATGAGTCATCATAAGTGTTACAGCATTTTCTGCATTTTCAATTATTTCTTTCTTAGAACTCGGCATGTCTAAAGCTTTGCAGAGTATATCTTTCCATTCAAGATCTGCAGTCTTTGCAAGCCCTGCAAGGCCTCCCTGGATGGGGTCTGTTATCTCTTTTTGATCCAGTCCAAACCCACCACCTAAAAATGAAACTGTTGCAAAAAAAGCACTTTTTTGAGAAGCAGACTCAGTAAGATATGGCGCGTTTTTTTTAATGAGCTTGAAAGAACGTTTTAAAAAGTTTGAAGTTTTTTCAGAGTTGCTTGTTTTAGAAATGTCAGGGATTAAAACAATACCGGCTGCATCACGCAACGCAGGGATCTTATTGTCAGACAGTTCAATAAGGTCTGCATTGATTCCCTGTCTTTCGAATTCTTTTTTAAAACTTTTGGCAATACCTGCAGAATCTTTTGTTAAGTAGACTTTTTTTTGTTTTGAAATTGAAATTCTTGACCCATTATAAAATTTTATTTTGTCAATAGGGTGTTGTTCAAGAAAAGGAAGTTGCCTGGACAATTTTTGGGTTGTTTGAATTTTTTTTTTTGAGCAGGTTCTATAAAAGTTGTTTGAAGAGAATCTTCTCTTTGTTTTGGTTTTGGTTCCGGTTTTTGTATTAAACTATTATCAAGATATGCACTGATTTCATCAATAGTTTTAAAACCGGCTATTTCATCAGATGATATTGATCCAATTTGTGGTAATCCTTTTTCAAGAGTTGAAAGAATTTCTACTCTTTTAATAGAATCAACTCCAAGATCAGATTCGAGGTCCATCTCGCCTTCCAGCATTTCCTCAGGGAACCCTGTTAAGTTGCTGATGGTAGTTATCAAAAGCTTTAAACTTGGGCTGCCTGCACTGGAAGCTTGAGAATATTCTGGATTTTTTTCTTTAATAATATCAGTTAAGCTCGCATCAGTAGAGGAATTACTAATTTCAGTAGCTGATATATTATTTTTATCGACAACCTGGCAGATTTCTTTCAAAGTTCGTAAACAACCCATGGTTTCAGAAGTAAGACTACTGACAGAAGGAAGGCTTTTTTCAAGTTCAGATATTATTTCCACCCGTTTGATGGAATCAATCCCAAGATCAGATTCAATATCCATATCAGATTCCAGCATTTCTTCAGGGAAACCAGTGAGCTTGCTCACTATTTTAAAAACAAGGTCTTCTGTTTGTTTTATGTTGTTTTTTGCAGGCTCATCAATGTCATCAGTTGTTATTTGCGCAGGAGTTTGAATCTCTATATTGTCAGCAATCTCTTCTGTTGGAACTGGAGTATAAGTATTCTGTAATGGTTTTTCTGTTTCAATATCTGCAGGAGAGTGAGGTGTAATTATGTTGCTTGCAAACAATTTTGTCTGATCCATCATACTCTGAAGAGCTCTGCTTGCTTCAGCCTGTGTTTCAAGGAATTTTTCATGTGTTTTGGCAGTCTGACTCTGAAGTTGCTGCATTGATTCCAATCCTTTGTGAATCAATGCCATCGCTTCATTGGGCATTTGAGGACTTTGGACGGTTATAGGAGAATTATTTTCTTTTGTAATAATTGGTTCTTTCTTCATATCATTTCCTTGGGAAGGTTTTATAATTTTAGATGGCGGTAAGTCACACTTGCCTGAGGGTTTAGGGTTAGCACCGGTGAGAAAAATGTTCATTTTCTTTTTTTCAGCTTTTTTGCACGAGTTTTCCCACTTTGTAAGGTCAACATTACATCCTTTTGATGCAAGATTGGCCAAAATATGGGCAAGGTCACTGAGTCCTGATCCTGGTTTATTCCCGGGTGAAGCATCCATGGAGATGGCGGTTATATTCTGGTCTTTTAGTATTGATTTAACAAGTCCTGTGAGAACAGTTTTAGGCCCTATTTCAAGAAATATTGAAACA
>JAIOSM010000237.1 GCA_021107575.1 Desulfobacteraceae bacterium
ATAAAAAACACCCTTCTTGAAAACAAGGGGAATATCACCAAAACAGCAAGATCTCTGGGGGTATCACGACAGCTTTTGTATTATAAAATAAAGAAATTTAATATAAACCGGGATATTGCAAAGTAACTCTATTACTTTTAAATAGAGACTGTATCTTTTTTATAATAAAACGAGCCGATAAAAAGTAAAATTCCTGCAAGGAATGCAAACACGGGCAGGATTGTCAGGGCTTTATCAAGTCCATATGTATCAGAAAGTTTTCCAATGACAATAGGCGCAAGGCTTGAACCGAAAAGATGCTGAATAATTATACAAAGGCTTAAAGAAACAGCATGCAGCCCGGGATGCACCACATCCTGAGTCACAGCTACACTGGCCGGAACAAAAGCTACAGCAGTTATGCCAATGAGAAGCAGGACACAATATTGAATATTCCCCTGTAAAAAGGTAAAGGCAATAAAAAGAAGGATCCCGGTTAGAATGGATGTTATAGCCGGGAATAAAAGACGGGCATTTTCTCTTTTTTTCATCCACACATCTGCAAGAAAGCCGCCCAGGGGAGCACCTATGATCGCAAGAACCATGATGGAACTTGCTTTCATACTTGCCTTGTCCATGGCAAGATTATCAAACCGATGAAAATATGAGGGCAGCCAGGTCAAAAGAGAAGGGGTGATAAAGACCTTCAAGGCAAAGGCAAGGTTATTGCAAAGCAGGGTCTTATTATGGGTGAATTGTTTTGCCATATCAATGAACTGCATTTTTGTTTCTTTGCCGGTTTCTTCTTTTTTAGTGAGTTGGATTGTCTTATAATCTTTGACAAAATAAAACACAATGGCCAGGATCAGACCGGGAAAGGCCACAAGCCCGAATGCATGGCGCCAGCCATAGTGATGGGCAACAAATCCTCCGATTCCAATACCCAGAGCGCTTCCAAGGGGAATGGATGCATTCCAGAGCCCAAGTATCCTTGCTCTTTTTTCCTTTGGGAAATTGGCAGAGAGCATGGCAGTTCCACCAGGGGCATATCCTGCTTCTCCAATGCCAATGGCTGTTCTGGCGATAAAAAGCTGAGGAAAAGTTTTTGTAAAGGCACATGCCAGAGTGGCTATGCTCCAAAGTGCTGCCATGATGGAGATGCTTTTTGTACGACTCCAGCGGTCAACAAGGATAGAGGCAGGAAAGGAGAAGATCAGAATTGACCAATAAACAGCAGAGACCAGAAGGCCGCACTGGGCATCGGTCATACCCATATCCTGTTTCAGGAATGGAAAAAGGGATACAATAACCATGCGGTCCATGTAATCAAACATATAGAGCAGGAACAGGAGCCAGAAAATTGTCCAGGACTGTTTTTTATTCATTATTTAAGCTCCTTATTATACCAGCCGTGTTTGCGTACAGCCTCAAACATTGCAATGCAGTTTTCAGGATTAACTCCCGGATGCAGGGAATTTGAAGAGCAGATAATCAGACCGCCGTCCTTTGCTCCGTCTTTAATGGTCTGTATAACAGCTTGTTCAACCTGATCCGGGGTACCTGAGGGTAGAAGATCTATGCAGTCAATATTGCCTAAAAGGCATATTTTATCGCCACAGTATTCTTTCATTTTTTTTATATCCATGCCTGCCTGGGGTTCCAAAGGATTAATCCCGTCATAGCCGGTTTCAAGGAGTATATCCATAAGGGGCCACAGGTTGCCGTCAGAGTGCCTGACCACTTTGAGGCCCTTTTCATGGGCTTTGTCAACGATCTGTCTGTTATATTGATTTACAAAAATTTGAAAATGCTCTGGAGATATCATGGGTGCATTGGTGAACGCAATATCATCTTCAATTACCAGTACATCCAGCCCTGCTTCAACCAGCAAATCAAGCTGGGCCAGGTTAAATTCCAGCATCATTTGGGCAATAGCATGGACAAATTCAGGATTGTTAATCATATTAATCATAAGATTTGTCATGCCTGTTAAACGCCAGGAACGAACAAAAGAACCTCGCATGAGCCAGAATGTTGCTTTTTTGTCCTTAAATCTGTCAATTGCAAGATCAAGAAGTCCCAGGTCCTCTCTGCCGGGGACAGGAGGCTTAAATGCTTTTAATTCATCAAAAGTTTTTATAGGGTGACCAACAGGCACAGGAATGCCATGCTCCGACAGTTTATAGATTACACCGAATCCATCTTTGACATGGAGATCATCAACTTTTGTTTCATGGCCTATTTCAAATGTTGTTATACCGTCGATGTCAAACGTCTCATGGATCATGAAAAGAGTATCAAGGAGCTTGAGTTTATCATTATCATTCATGAGCCTGAAATCCTGTGGTTCAGGGAGGTCTTCTGTGAGGTGTTTCCCAATCCCAATGATGGGGGCTTCATTGATACCATGGATATAGAGAGGCACACAATCTGGTTCTTTTATTTCAAGGGCAGTGATAATTCTTTGTTTTCCATTCACGGGCTTTGCTCCTGTTTAAAGGCACGATTTACAGCAGACATAATAATGGTCTATCATGTTATTTATTTTACTGTCAAATTGTAAAAATAAGTTGAAACTGCATATTTGCTATAAAAAATCTTAGTTATCAGACACAGCATCAGCTTCGAGAAGCATGCGCCCTAGTTTGTACTGAATTGTTTTATGACATTTTCACGCCGCGGATCACATTCAAGTTTTGTCAACGGCAAAGCTTAGAACTTAGTCAATAAATCGAGGGTTAAAGATACTATTTGAATTGTAAAGCATTTAGAAATTCAAGACTAATGCAAGATAACATGAGAAGGCTGGTTCCGCCGA
>JAIOSM010000306.1 GCA_021107575.1 Desulfobacteraceae bacterium
ATTTGTTTTACAGGTTACATGTAATTCCTTTTGAAATTCCTCCTTTGCGTGATAGAACTATGGATATTCCAGCTCTGATTGATCATTTTCAGAAAAAATTTTTTAAAAGAAATAAGTATTATAAAGTTAAAATTATTTCAGATAACGCAATGGCAATAATGAAAGAATATAGTTGGCCGGGAAATATAAGAGAACTTGAGAACCTGATGGAACGCCTGGCCGTTCTTGTCGAGGAGGAGGTTATTCAGCCTGCGAATTTACCTGATTATTTTAGAACATCTTCTGATTTTGTGGCTGCTCCAACTGTTTCGTCAATCTTTGAGAATGATATTGGGTTTAATAAGGCAGTAGATCAATTTCAAAAGAGTCTGATATGTCATGCTCTTGACCAGACAAACTGGGTTAAGGCAAAAGCTGCTAAACTTCTGCAAATGAATAGAACCACTTTGGTTGAAAAGATTAAAAAGATGCATATTGAACAAGGAGAATCCACTCCATTTTTTTAAACCTTTATAGTCAATTTTTTGACAAATTGTCTGATACTGTCATATTTTTTTGTAATAATCATTCTATAATGTAATCTTATAAAAACCTTGCAACGTTGTATTATTAGTAATATTTGCATTAAATTCTATCTTTATTCCATTTGTTATGGCATATTAATTGCTATGATAGTAATTGAAAAATATCATACAAATTTTATAAACCATATAAAAAAATTGCGAGAAATATGAACGAATTAAATTATAAGTTTAAAAGCCTTCTGATTCTGCTGTTACTCTCAATGGTTTTTTTTATTCCTTTAAACAATAATGCCGTGGGAGAGGAAATTACATCTCTTACTAGAGTTACGATAGAGCAGGTACCTTGTTTGGTAAAGCTCTATGTGACAAAAAAGGCTCCGTCAAAGTTTATAAAAGTTGAAAAAAAAGAAGTTCTGTTAGCATTAAAAAATGTTAGGCCGGTAGAAGGATTAAAGATAATTGGCAGTAAGGGCCCTCTTATCAAGAGTATTGTTCTCCAAAGGCTTCAGGGAAACGTGGTCGCTATTTTAGTAACGGGCCATCAAAATTTCAACCATACAAAAGCAAGTTATAATGAAGCTGAATCATGCTTTATTATTAATCTTGAAAAGGTGGTCAAGAAATCTGATGCAGAAAAGGTTGTTAAGAAAGGTGCAAAGGCTGCCTCCAAGAAGCAGACATATAAGCTAATTAAACAGAAGGTTGTTAAAAACAGAAATAGCGTAGCAAATAAAGAGGCACAAAAAAGTGAGAAGGTAACGATACCTGTAAAGAGAGTTGTAAAAAGTGATAAAAAAGAAAAAGGATATACCCCGCCTGTAAAAAAGAAAAGTGACTATGCCGGCGATATCTCAGATCTCCTATTAACCGTCGATATTGCAAATTGCAAGCCAAAGAGTGAGTCAGTAGAGTTGAACAAAGCATTATCACTGTTAAAACAGGCGAAGTATAAAGCTGCATTGTCTACATTAGAGAATTATTTTTCCGGGGCAGACCGAACATGCCTGGAGGCTGCATCATACTTAAGAGCATATGCATTTTTTAAACATGTAGAACAAAATGAGCCTTTAGAATTGGTGCAGGCAGAGCATTATTTTCATGATGTCCTTATAACTTATCCTGACTCAAAATTGATACCATTCGCTTTTACAGCTATAGGGCTTATTCACCTGAAAATAAATAACCCTGCTGTGGCAGAAGGATATTTCACCATTGTTAAAGATGGATACAAAGAATATTCAAGCCTTGCCGAAGTATATTATTTTTTAGCTGAAATATATAAAAAGAGAGGTTTTGACGATAAGGCTTCAAGATATTTCAAAAAGGTTTTTGAAGAAATGCCTGACAATCGATATACTGCAGATGCAGGGATAGGGCTTGGAGAAACTTTGTTTGATAAAAGGCATTACCTGGATGCATTAAATATTTTTAAATACATTCTTAAACAGAATAAAGAGAAAATATATAAAACCTCTGACTTATTATTAAATATGGGGAATGCCAATATTAAGCTTGGAAGAAGTGCTGAAGCAAGAGAGAACTTGACAAGGGTGGTCAACCTTTTTCCTGAGATTAAAGAAAAAGATATTATTTTCAGTAAAATTGCTGATACTTACGCCATGGAAAATAAAATTGAAAAGGCGAAAAGTATGTATATCTTTGTCAGGGAGGGATATCCGGATGGAGAAGGCTTTATCAGAAGTTCCATTGGACTTGCAAGATACCTTGAAAAATGGGAAGAAAGAGAAAAACTCTATATTATGGTTAAGAAAAGATTCCCGGATAATAAATTTGCAAGAGTTGCTATGATGAGGCTTGCAGAAATTTATCAGGAACATAAGGAATATGAAAAATGTATTAAAGAAATAGAAGAATTGCTTTCTACAAATCCCATGGGGTTGCGCTATGAAGCTGTAAGGCTGATGCAAAAAGCATATGAGGCACTTTTTGAGAGCATACTTAAGACTGATAAATATACTGATATATTAAGAAAATATGAAGATAACTTTGTTCGTCTTGACAGGATGACAAGTAAAAAGATTTCTTTGAATGTCGGGCTTTCATACTTGGAAGCAAAATTGTATGAACAGGCATTTAATCATCTGATAAGTTCATACAAGTTGCATAAAAAATCAGAAAGATCAGCGGATCTTCTTTTTGGTATGGGCGTTGCTATGGATGAAACTGACAGAGATGATGATGCAATAAAACTTTTTAATGGTTTCGTAAAACGATTTCCTAAAAACCCTGACAGAACAGAAGCTTATCTTAGAATGAGTAAGATATATCTTTCTAAAAATGAATATGGTAAATCCGGGGGTATGTTCGAAAGAGCATATAAATCTTCTAAAGAATATTTAGAGAAGAGTAAAATACTTGTTGATAAATCAAAGCTATACGGGAAACAAGGAGAGTGGGATAAGGTTACTTTTGTACTGGCAAATGCAGTGGAAGATATCGCCCTGACATCTGGTAAACATTATAACCTTCTTTCATCAGTATACAGAAGCATGGGGAATGCTTATATAAAACAGCATGTTTATGTCAGAGCTGCAGAATCATTTTCTCTTGCAATAAAATTTTCTGAATCTGGTAATGAGACAGCAAATCTTAAGTTTATGATGGGAGATGCCTACCAAAAGGCAAATGTTTTAAGAGAGGCTAAAAAAGTTTTTAAAAATATAGTAAAAGAAGATGATTCGGTTTGGGCAAGGCTTGCAGAACAACGTCTTTCTACACTCGCACTTGCAGAGAATGCAAAAAGTTCATAAAGTTTATAGAACTCACAAGGTTCATAAGGTTTCTGGAGTTTAATATATGCCTGGTCAAAGGGTTCTGATCATACAGGAAAGTCCTAAAAAGAGAATTGAATACACAAAGCTTATAGAAAATTTAGGCTTTATGGTTGATGTTCTGCCTGATGGTTCTGAAGCAGAGGCTGTTTTATCTAAAATTGAACCAACCCTGGTAATTGCAGATACTTCCACTCCTATATTTTCTCCTGTTGATTTTTTGAAAAAAGTAAATAAGATTGATATTTTGTGTCAAGTTCTCTTTATTTCACCACAGCCTGTTTTTGAAGATGCTGTAGAGCTCATGAAACACGGTGCACTTGATTATTTGATAGACCCGGTGGGAAAAGAGCAGATAGAGTTTTATTTACAAAAGGTTATAGTAAAAGGGAATACGCCTTCGTCCAAAGGAAAATATGCTGGTTCGTCAAGAAAAAAGGTCAAAATTATCACCAATGACACAGAGGTGCACCGGTTGCTAAAACTTGCTGAAAAGGTGGCAGACAGCACGGCGTCAGTTTTGATTCAAGGCGAATCAGGGACAGGCAAAGAGCTCTTTGCAAGATTTATTCATGAAAAGAGTGATAGAAAACATATGCCTTTTGTTGCAGTCAATTGCGCAGCTCTTCCTGAAGCCTTGCTGGAAAGTGAATTGTTCGGTCATGAAAAAGGAGCTTTTACCGGGGCGATATCAACAAAGCTTGGAAAGTTTGAACTTGCACATAAGGGTACGCTCCTGCTTGATGAAATATCTGAGATGCAAGTGCATCTCCAGGCAAAACTCCTCAGAGTTCTTCAGGAGAAAACGGTTGATCGCGTAGGTGGAATTAAGTCTGTTAATATTGATGTGCGGATTATTGCTACAACTAACAGGACTATTGAAACAGCAATCAAAGAAGGAGAATTCCGTGAAGATTTATATTACAGGCTAAATACAATACCTTTATTGATTCCGCCCTTAAGAGATCGTCGTAAAGATTTTGATCCCCTTTGTGCCTATTTTATAGAAAAATATAGTAAAATTGACGGGCGAAATGTCAAAGGAATGACAAAAGAGGCATTTTTACGACTTGCCTCGGAAAAATTTTCAGGAAATATAAGAGAACTTGAAAATATTATTCACAGAGCTGTACTGCTTGCAGAAGACGGCCAGATAAAGCCTTGCGACCTTTTGCTTGATAACAGCGGAACGCAAGATGCGCCCTCAGAAGAAAATAATAATATCACAGATAATGCAGACCATAAGACATTGAAAGATATGGAAAAAACTATGATATATCACACTCTTACTGAAACTGGAGGCAACCGTACAAATGCAGCCAAAATCCTTGGCATCAGCGTTAGAACCCTTAGAAATAAACTTAATGAATATAAAAAAACTAAAGAACTATAAATAAGACTACGTAAATAAGGCATATAATTTGCAGGATACTATTTGCAGATAAAATAACCATACATTAACAATTTGTTTTAGAGAGGAATTTATGCCTGATTCAAGAATATTCGGTAGAACTTATGAAGTATTATCTAATTCGTTAGATATATCTGCAAAGCGTCATAATCTTATCACTTCTAACATTGCTAACATGGATACCATTGGCTACAAGCCAAAAGATCTGGATTTTAAAAAAACATTAAAACGCGCCATGACTACACTTGCACCTCCTGATATGACACAGACGCATAAAAAACATTTTGCAGGAGTTAATGTGAACTCATTTTCAATGAATGGTACCAATAGTGAGGATGTTGATATCTATCATTTAGATTCTGTTAATATCGATACAGAGATGACGCATCTTGTGGAGAATAATATTAAATATCGTACTTCAACTGAAATGCTTTTACGAAAAATGGATAAACTTCGTTATGCTATTAGAGAAGGAGGTAGATAGGTCATGGATCTTTTAAATGCAATGAAAATAAGTGCAACAGGTTTGAATGCCCACAGAACAAAAATGAACCTCATTGCCGAGAACCTTGCTAATGTAGATACAACCCGCACTGAACAGGGCGGCCCCTATCGGAGGAAGATGGTTGTATTTAAAGGTCAGGACATTGGTAAATTTAAAAGTGTTCTTCAAAAAAAAGAAGAAAGAAATAAATTGGGGAAAATTGAATTTTCTCCAATTGAATTTGGGAATGAGCAGAAGGAGAGTTCCGGGGAAGGAGTAAAAGTAGAGCAGATTGTTCAGTCACAGGAAAATTTCAGAATCGTTTATAACCCGGCCCACCCTGATGCTGATCCTGTCACAGGATATGTGGCAATGCCCAATGTTGATTTTTTAACAGAAATGGCAGATATGATTGTTGCAAAAAGATCATATGAGGCTAGCGTCACTGCAATGTCCAATACCAAGAGCATGATTTTAAAAGCTTTGGAAATAGGGAAATAATGAGTAAGAAAGGAAGAAAATGATAAGTAAGATATGGAAGGTAATATGATAGGGAGGATAATATGCTAAAAATTAATGGCGCAAATAAAATTCTACTTAATGCAGAGCCTCTTGCCAATAAAATTAAAAGGCGGGATGTATCTTTTGCTCAAAAAGTAAAGGCCGCTGTGGAAGATGTGAATCTAAAACAACACCAGGCTGATCAGGCAATTGAAAAAGTACTTAATGGCGAGCTTGGTGTGCATGAAGGTATGATGGCACTGGGTAAAGCTGACACATCTTTAAGGCTTCTTACGCAGGTGCGGGGAAAAGTAATGGAAGCATATAAAGAAATTATTCGTATGCAGGTTTAAATTTTAATATAATCACATTACAGGTATAAAATGAATCCAGTAATTGAAAGAAGTATACAAACGTTAAAGGAACTATCCCTGGTCAGGAAAATTATCCTGGGAGTTCTTATTTTGGTGATGGTAGCAGGTTTTACAACAATGTTTCTCTGGGCAAACAAAACAACCTTTCAAATCGCGTATAAAGGCTTGTCTAAACAAGATGCTGCTGAAATTGTCTCCAGGCTGAAAGACTCAAATACGCCATACAGGCTTCAAGGCACTGGTACTACGATACTTGTTCCGGAAAAACAAGTATATGATGTAAGGCTTACCATGGCAAAAGAGGGTATACCTAAAGGTGGAGGAGTCGGGTATGAAATATTTGATAAAACTGAATTTGGTACCACAGAGTTTGTTCAGAAGATAAATAAAAAAAGGGCGATCCAGGGAGAACTTGCACGGACAATCAGTGCGTTTGATGTAGTAAAAAGCGCCAGAGTAATGATTGTATTGCCAAAGGACTCTGTATTTGTTGAAGAGTCCAAAAAACCATCAGCATCAATTTTGCTTGAACTGACTGGAGAATTAGAAGAAGAGAGCGTAGCAGCGATTGCTCATCTGGTAGCGAGTTCAGTGCAGGATCTTACTCCAAAACTTGTTACAATAGTTGATACTGCAGGAAGGATTCTCTTTGAGGGGAAATCTGAAGAAGAAAAGGCAAAAATTGAAGCAAAGAACCTGGCTGATGCGCAATATCAATATAAATTGCGCTATGAAAAAAATATGGCTGATCTTATTCAAACAATGCTTGAGAGGATTGTTGGTAAGGATAAAGCAATTGTTCGTGTTACAGCAGAGATGGATTTCAGCAAGGATAATATAAGTGAAGAAATATATGATCCCTATGAAAGAGGAACAGAATTTACAAGAAGCCGGCAATCGCGTTCTGAAAATGTTAAAAATGATATTGGTGAAGTTAATTCACCTTCCAGTGTCAACCCTATAGTCCCTCCGGGGGAAGCAATAAGCCAGGGTGGGGTCAATGAAGTTGTCAACAAGAACGCTGATACTCTGAATTTTGAAATCAGTAAAAGAGTCAGAGAACAGATAAAACCAATGGTTATTGTGAAAAGAGTCTCTGTTGCTGCTGTTATTGATGGAAGATATGAATACAAGGCAGATGAAAAAGGCAAAGATAAAAAAGTATATATGCAAAGACCTGTCACTGAAATGCGTCAGTTTCAGGATATTGTTGTTAAAGCCATGGGTTTTAATGAGAATCGTGAAGACCAGGTCTCTGTGGAGTGTTTTCCGTTCACTTCAATTGCAGCAATGGAAAAACCGGGAGAAGAACTTACAGGATGGCGTAAAATTCAGAAAGAGAATGGAAGAGCCATTGCTAACATGTTACTTGTCCTGCTTCTTTTCTTGTTTGTTATAAGACCAATTCTAAAAACTGTAAGAGACATTAAAACAAGCGTTGATCAGGAAGAATTAGATAAGCTTGAAGACGCATCATTGCTGGGAGAAGAAAGAGAGCCCAAGTTTATTGAATTATCTGGTACACAGCAAAAAGACTTTTTAGAACTTATGAAGCCAGATGAAAAAGGTAAATATATTGTTAACATGTCTGCAAGCGAAAAATCATCATATTTGTCCAATATGACCACGCTTGATAAAGCGCAGTATTATGCAGAGCTGGACTTTGATAAGAGCATCAATATCCTTAAAGGATGGCTTTCTGAGATAGAGGAGGAAGAATAATGGTGGATGTTTTAGATTCTGAAAATATCACAGGGGTTCAAAAGGTTGCGATTTTTTTGCTCTCTATGGGTGAAGAATATACTATGAAAGTTTTTGACAGGATGAATGAAGAAGGAATCAGTGAGATTGGAGTTGCAATGTCAAGGATTGATCGCATAACTCCTGAAATGTTGAAAACAGTTTCGCTGGATTATGTGGAAAGATTTGAGGGTGAGACTCAAATGATTGTTGAAGGGGAGGCTTTTCTTAAAAATATTATTTCAAGTTCCATGGATAAGGAAAGAGCTGATGCGGTGTTTGATGATTTGGAAAAGAAAAAACAAGAGACCCCGTTTATATGGAGTAAAAAAGTAAATATAGGAACCCTTGCATCATATATGGAGGGCGAACATCCACAAACAATAGCAATGGTATTAGCCCATATGCCATCTGAAGTTGCTTCAGAAATTTTAATGAGTGTCCCTGACGACCAAAAAGGGGATATTGCAATGAGAATCGCAAAACTTGGTCAAATTTCTGAAGATGTTGTAAGGGATGTTGACAAAGCACTGAGATATGAGTTGAGTGATGCTGTAGGTCCTGGCGGTAAAGCAGGCGGGCTTCAGGTCCTTGTTGATATTATTAATTCCGTTGATAAAGCAACTGAAGATTCAGTCATGGAACATGTTGAAGAAGATAATGCAGAAATGGCAAATGAGATTCGAAATTTGATGTTTGTATTTGAAGATATGGTAAGTATTGATGATACAGCCATGAGAGAGATTTTAAAGAAGGTTGAAGGTCAGCAGTTAACCTATGCTCTTAAGACTGCCACAGATGAAATGAAAGATAAAATATTCTCGAATCTTTCACAAAGAGCTGGGGATATGTTGAAAGATGACTTAGATGCTTTAGGACCAATACGTCTTGCAGAAGTTGAAGAAGCTCAGCAAACAATTGTCCGTGCTGCAAAAGAGTTGGAAGCTGATGGAACAATAGCCTTGGGTAAAGGAAAGGATGATGTCCTTGTCTGATAAAATAAAAGATGATTTTCAGCAAATTGATATATCTTCATTGGAAAATTTTGGTGAAGAAAGAGAAACTCGTGACAAAGATTTAGAACCTGACTGGAACAGGTTTAAAGCTTTTTATGAAGATTTAAAGTCTGAACAGAAAGAGACTGATGCTTTTAAAGGGCTGTTTGACTTAAAAGTAGAGGCAGAAAAAGAACAATCTGTTTTTGAGCAATTTGGTGGGAAAAAAGATGGAATTGAACCTGATGAGGCCGTGTCAGCTATCGAGAAGGAGGAAAAAGTTGATACAGAAACCTTGACCCAAGAAAGCATTGCAGATGAAACAGAGAAAACAGAACTTGTCTCTGAAGGTGATAATGATCAGGCCGGTTATGAAAAAGGTTTTGAACAAGGGCTTGAGAATGGGCAAAAAGATGGATACGAGAAAGGTTTTGAACAAGGTGAAAAAGACGGTTATGAAAAAGGTAAGAAAGAAGGTCATTTAGAAGGATATGAAAAAGGCGAAAACAAAGCTAAAGAAGATATTGACGTAATAATTTCTGAAAAAAGTGAAGACTTTAAAGCAATGCTGTCAAAACTGGATAATACTTATCAGGAGCTTGCACATCGGTATGAAGAGAAGATTATTTCACTTATTTGTTCTATTGCTGAAAAGGTTGTCCTTGCAAAAGTTGAGATTGATGAGGGGGTTGTAAAAGAGACAGTTCTTGATGCACTTGCAACCCTGCCCGAATCCGAAGATATTACATTAAGTGTCTCAGATGAAGATTACGAATATATAGAAATGGTTAAGGAAGATTTATTCGATTCCATAAAAAGTTTAAAAAGTGTTTCAGTGAAATCAGATGCGTCAGTCAAACGGGGAGGGTGCAGGATTGAGACTAAAGAAGGCACTGTGGAAGCTGATATTGAAACAAAGCTTGAGAAAATTTTTGCAAGTATTAAGGGAAGTATTTAAATATGAGCTTAGATTTATTACATGAGATTGATTTTGATAAATACTTTAAACAACTTGATACTTCTGTGCTTGTCAGGCCGGAAGGCAGGGTTTCAAAAGTTGTAGGGCTCGTTGCAGAGGGCGACAGTCTGGGGCTTTCAGTGGGCAGTCTCTGTTTGATAAAAGGTGATTACGGCAAGGAAACCAAGGCAGAAGTGATTGGATTCAAAGAAAACAAGATCCTGCTTATGCCATATGGTGATATTAAAGGATTAAGCCCGGGTAGTAGAATTATTCCATTGTCTGATTCTCCTGTTGTAAAGGTTGGAGATGAACTTTTGGGAAGAGTCATAGATGGAATGGAAAATTTGATTGATGGAAAAGGCGAACTTGACCTGGCAGAAGAATATCCTTTATATGGAAAACCATTAAACCCAATGGATCGAAAACAGATAAAAGATCCTGTGGATGTTGGGGTAAAAGCTGTAAATACTTTGGTGACTATAGGGAGAGGTCAGCGGATTTGTATAATGGCAGGGTCCGGGGTTGGTAAAAGCATGCTCATGGGTATGATGACAAAGCATACTGAAGCTGATGTGATTGTTATTGGTCTTATTGGAGAAAGAGGTCGGGAAGTAAAAGATTTTATTAATGATATCCTTGGAGAAAAGGGGCTTGAAAAATCTGTTGTTGTGGCAGCAACTTCTGATTCCCCGCCTCTTGTGCGTATGAGGGGTGCCTATGTGGCAACAGCAATTGCAGAATATTTTCGGGATCAGAAAAAGAATGTTTTATTATTAATAGATTCAATAACACGCTTTGCAATGTCTTCAAGAGATGTGGGGCTTGCAGCAGGTGAACCTCCTACTTCCCGGGGGTATACTCCATCTTTTTTTGTACAGATTCCTGTTTTGCTGGAAAGAGCTGGATATCTACAAAGTGGCGGCTCCATAACAGGTATATATACAGTCCTTGTTGAAGGTGATGATATAAACGATCCGGTTGGAGATACTGTTCGCTCTATTGTTGATGGACACATTGTATTATCAAGGGAGCTTGCGAACAAAGGGCATTATCCTGCCATTGACGTCCTCGCAAGTATTTCAAGGGTCATGCGTGATGTCACAAACAAGGAACATATGGATTTGAGAGATAAAGCTCTTGGTATTATTTCTACATATAAAAATGCTGAGGATATGATTTCAATAGGTGCATATGTTGATGGGAGTGACCCAAAAATTGATGAAGCAAAAAAATTTATGCCGGCGATTAATAAATTTTTGTGTCAGGATATGGACACAAAAGCGAATTTACATAAAGGAATAAAAGACCTTAAAAAGGTATTTAATTAATATGAAGCGTTTTAATTTTAGGCTTACATCTTTGCTTGATTTTAGAAAATATCTTGAGAGACTTGCGCGCAAAGAAACTGCAATGGCATACAAAGATGTGAAAGATTCTCAAAAAGCAATCGAAGAATTAAAAGGCAGATATATAAAAACAGCTTCTGAACTTGATACGATAGTCCTTAAGGGAATAAAAGCCGAAGAGTTGCAGCTTTATAATAAATACCTTGATATGGTGGATAGTAATATTATTGAAGAGAACCAAAGGAAAAGAGAATTAAAAAAAATTCTTGATAGGAAGATTGCTGAGCTAACAAAAAAAAGTGTTGATAAAAAAGTAATAGAACGGCTCAAGGAGAAAAAAGAGATAGAATACATGGAAGAATTTCGTAAATTTGAGCAGGAAGCAATCGATGAGGTTGTTTTATTAAAAAAAGCAAGGGAACTTAATTATGAATCTGCGTCAAAAAATCAATAAATTAATTTTGGTTGTATTTAGTCTTGCCATAGTATTGAGTTGTATTGATAAAAATATAATCATAAAAAATATAATCATAAAAAATGTTTATGCAGCAGATGCAAATAAAAACAATGGACCTGAGTCAAAAAAAGAACAGTCAAGTGCTTCTGAGGATGGCTGTCCTGAGTGCCCGGATCCTGCAAAAGTAGTGCTAAGAGGACTTGAAGCGAAAAGAAAGAAGATTGCGGATGAATCAGAGAGTATGAATAAAAGAAAAAAAGAGCTTGAGCGCTATGAAGAACAGATAGATGAAAAACTTGTACAGTTAAAAAAACTTAAGGAACAGATAAATTTAGATTTTGCATTGTTAGAAAAGAAGAAGAGCGAGAAAGAAATAATACAGGAAGCAGAGTTCGAAGCCCGATTGGGCCGCCTTGTTAAAACATACGCAGGTATGAAACCTAAAAATGCAGCGAAAATAGTTGATAGAATGGAGATCGAAGTGGCACGACAGATTTTTTCTCGAATGCGGGAAACATCTGCAGCTAATATCCTTTCCAATGTTGACAGCGAAAAAGCAGCTAAGATCACTGAGCACCTTGCATATAAGACAAAATAATTCCAACTGGATTATTCTGCAAGCGATCAGTTAGTTGCTCAACCAACTTATCAGCCAGTTGGTAAGTACAATGGTAATTTTTTCCCACATAAATTTTGCATACCAGGAAATAACTTCCAAATTGAATCTCAATTTCGTATTTGGAAACACCCCGTCTTTTAATCATAACAAGTTGATTTATTTGAGTATTTAATAGTTCGCATTGGAACTGGCACAATCGTTGCTCCTATCTATATCAAAATCATTAATTTGAGGGCAATTATTATGAGTTTCAATTGTATGGATATAAATGCTTCATTTTTACAAATGCTTAAATTTGGAAATTCAGGAGAGATGGTGGCAGGGCTGAGCGATTTTCCCAAAGGGCAGGTTTTGTTTAAAGAACAACTATCCAATATACTTCAAAACAGACAATTTAAAACAGCGCATTCAAAAAGCGGTGGCAATATTTTAGATAAGTTAATTTCATTTGTATCAGAAGAGTTACAAGGATTGCAGGGAACAGACTTTCTAAAGAAATTAAAAGAATTCTTCATGATGCTTTCCGGGAATGATTTATCAAGTCTTACTCTTGGTGCTCAAGGATTGGATGTTTTAAAGGAGCTTCTTTCCAGTGCAGGATTTGAAATAGATCAAATAAATGCGTTGATGGATGATTTAAAGTTAAATATTACAGAAGAGAATAAGAATATTCCTGCAAATGAAATGATGGATAAGCTTGTCGGGTTAGAATGGAGAGCTGATAATTTCGACGAGATGGAAGATCCGGAGAAAGAAACTGTTCTGCCCATATCTGCAATCCCCTTTATTGAAGCAATAATGATATCTCTTGAAATACCGGAAGATATCAGAAAGACTATACTTTCTGATGTAAAAACAGATCAGGGAATTGATTTAAATGCTTTAATCAAGAATCTTAAAGAATTTGAAGATAAATCATTTGCTTCGCAAACATTTTTTAGAACTAAGGATAATACCAGCGTTATTAAACTTCTGAACCAGATAAATCTTGGAAATAAGACTATTATTTTTTCTGATGGCAAATTAAGCCTTCAGGGTTTTATCAATATTCTTGAAAATAAAAAAGAAGAGAGCCTTAATAATGTTTTAGCAGGAACAAAAGATTTAAATACAAAAGAAGAGAGCCTTAATAATGTTTTAGCAGGAACAAAAGATTTAAATACAAAAGAAATTTTGTTTGTAAATGCAATCAAAACTATAGAACCAAAATGGAACCAGAAAAGTACATTAACAATGGCTGATTTCGTTGCGGCAGACACAAACGGGGAAAAGAAAATTTTCGATTTAATTGATGGCCTATTTAAAAGTATAAATAAGCAAGATATTGATAAAAATAAAATTGTTAATGTCCCTTTAAATAAGTTTTCTGCAAAAGATATTGATAAACTTTTCCCATTTCAGGTTAAAGGACAAACTGGCAGTGATACCCAGACAATAGTTAAATCAGAACTTGAAGAAAAATTTACCAGGCTTTTAGGTAAGATTGAATCTAATATGGCTAATATGAATGGTAAAAATGACTCGGGATCAAAGAATTTTTTCCAGAAAGACAGGCAGGAAGGAAGTGTGAAGATAGTTGATTCATTCCAACCTACAAACGGTGAAGGTAAAGTGTTAAACAGTGTACGATATTTAAGTTCAGCAAAAAAGAATTCAGGTAGAACTTTACCATCATATGTCACAAACCAGATAGGAAGAAGTATTGTTCGGGCAGTAAATCAAGGACAGACAGAACTTAGGCTCCAACTTAAACCTCCGGAACTTGGTCGTATGATGATAACAATTGAAGATTTGGGCAATGGAATGAAGGTAAGCGTCGTTGCAGAAAATCAAACTGCAAGAGATATCCTTCTTGCTAATTCAAACAGCTTGAGAGCGGCCCTTGCAAATAGTGGGGTTAATCTTGAAAATTTTGATGTGGAAATGGGGTCAGATTTTAATAATTCCACGTCAGATGCTAAAAATCAAGCCGGATATTCTAAAAATAAGAAGAGGCAGAACATTCAAGGGATAGATGGCGACAATATGGATATTGGAAACAAGGCATTATTACGAGAAAAACACCTTACTCATGATGGGGTGTTATATTATGTTGCATAAAAGGAGACTCCCATGACAATAACAGCATCAAACAATTTTGTTAACACAATGAGCACTTCCTATACATCAAGTGCTGCAGAAAACAGGGAAAGCGATGATGTCCTGGGAAGGGATGCATTTCTTGAAATGCTGGTTGCTCAGCTTCAGAATCAGGATCCTTTGAATCCAATGGAAGGGTCTGAGTTTTCAGCACAGCTTGCACAATTTTCCCAGCTTGAACAATTAATGAATCTCAATGATACTATGTTATCCATGAAAGATGCTTTTGAAAATTCTTCTTCTAAAGATGTTACGAATTATATTGGCAAAGAAGTTGTTGGCGATGTAGATTCCATGAGTGTTAAAAATGGGACAGCTTCTCAGGGTTATTATACTTTACCAAACCCAGGCGAAGTAAGAGTCGAAATATATGATTCAAATGATAACATAGTGAAAGCGCTCTATCTCGGGCAAAGGGATCCGGGATCAAACCCAATACAATGGGATGGTACCGATGGCAATGGTCAGCTTGTGCCTGATGGAATTTATACATATTCAGTTGCTGCTGATATGGGTGCTGGTTATGAAGAGGTCTCAACAACTGTAGCCGGTATTGTTGAAGGTGTAGTCTATAGCGGGGATACAGCTTTCCTCGTGGTTAACGGTATTTGGTTAAATCCTGATTCATTACTCCAGATAAAAGATGTTCCGGAAGAGGCCAGCTCAATAATAGGTTATCTTGGAAAAAATGTAACTTCTTCTTCTCCACTTGTGCATGTGGATAACGGAGAAGTAATAGGAGGTAGATTAAGCTTTGAACTTGAAAATAGTGAGAGCGTAATTGTAGGGATCTATGATTCATCCCAAAATTTAATCAGAACCATTGGTATTCCAGCTACCGGAACCACAGCAGGTGAGAATTTAGTTGAATGGGATGGCCTTGATAATGATGGACAAATGGCTGGTGAGGGAATTTATTCATACAAAGTAACAACATCAACCGGTTATGCCAATGTCTCTTTATCAGATAATGTGTCAGGGATCAAAACTGTGGGCGGATCTCAATTTCTTGTTTTTGATATTTCCGGAAGGCTTGCTTCAGTTTCATCCATTACCAGTGTGAATTAATATTTTATCAATGAAATTTAAATACATAATATAAAAAAAATATAGGAGAAATAACATGTCTTTATCAAGTTCACTTTTTACAGGAACAAGTGGTTTAAAGAACATGGGCAATGCCATGCAGGTAATTGGAAATAATATTTCTAATGTTAATACTGTCGGCTTTAAACGTGGTAAATCAACTTTTGCAGACACTTTATATGAATCAGTTGCTACTCGCGCAGGAAGTGCACAAATGGGGCGTGGAATGGCTGTTGGAAGTATTGCCCAGAATTTTCAGCAAGGTTCTTTTGAATCAACCGGGAATACAACGGACATATCAATAGGTGGAGAAGGCTTTTTTGTTATGAGAAAAAGAGGCACAGAAAATATGTTTTACACAAGAGCCGGTAATTTCCACTTTGATAAGACAGGTCAACTGATAAACCCTGAGGGATATATTGTGCAGGGATGGGAACTTGATGATATAACAGGAGACGATGTCGGATCAATAAGGGATATTATTCTGGACGCTTTTACAAGCCCTCCCCAGAGAAGTACAAGATTAACTTCAATAAATAATCTTGATGCTGATGCAAGCTCAAGATCAGTTGTTTTGTCAAACAATTGGGATAGTGGTGCAGATACATATATGGCAGGGAGTAATTATGAATATCAAAGCGTTGTAAAGGTTTACGATTCTCTGGGCAGCACCCATGATATTACAATTTTTTATGATAAGAAAAGCGGTACAGAATGGGAGTATGTTATTACATGTAACCCGGATGAAGATGAAAGAAATCTTGTTCAACAGACAGACAGCAAGGGCCTCTTAGCAAGAGGAACAATATTATTCAGCCAAAGCAGCGGTGATATCCTTGATTTTTCCATGAGCAGATTTACAGGGCGCATTGGAAATTTTCAGGCAAATGGTGTTAATACAGTGGATCATATTCATTATCAAATATTGCAGTATGATGGATTGCCTGATA
>JAIOSM010000437.1 GCA_021107575.1 Desulfobacteraceae bacterium
AAATAATTTTTTGCTCTTAAAAGAAGGCTATGTAGCTGTCAATATACAATTTATAAACAGACAACTTTACTATGATGCATTTAACGAGTATAGCAGTAAAGGCAAAACAGATATTATGGATGAGATTCTTGCAAAAGCTTTGTTAAATTCCTATCATAAAAGGTTAGCATATTTAGAAGGAAAAAAAATTATGAAATTATCTGAGTATGCCAAAAAAAACAGGCTATCACACTCAAACCTATTGAATAAGGCCAACAGACAGACCATTGAAGCTTTTTTAGAAAAAGGTGTTTGGAAAATCGGAATAAATTAATTCTTTGCCATAAGCGTTTCCACAGCTTTTTCAAGCCCGTCCAAAGAGAGTTCATACATGGGAAAAATCTGGGAAATCGCCGCAATTGTATGTGTATAGCCCCACATTCTCTCGGACACCGGGTTTAACCATACAGAATTGGGGAAAGTATCCTGTATGAATTGAAGTCTTTCAATACTCGGTTTCCCGCTTCTCTCGCTGATATGAATAGTTCCGTCCTGCGCCATAAGTTCATAGGGTGCCATGCTGGCATCACCAATGATAATAAAACGAGTATCAGGATCAGCTTTTATAAAATCATCAACTTTAACCGGTTTTCTATATCTTGCCGAATCTTCCCATACATAATCATAGATAGTATTATGAAAAAAATAAGTCTTTATCTCTTTAAACTGGGATCGTGCATAATCAAAAAGAGTCTGCACCATGGAGATATAAGGATCCATTGACCAGCCACCATTATCTATGACAAGCATTACCTTTAACCTGTCTCTCAAAGACCTGTCAAAGAGCAATTCTATTTCTCCGCCATTTCTCATGGTTGCCTTAATGGTATCGTCAATATTTATCTGGTCCTTAGGACCCACAGGTGTCATATTGCGGAGACGTTTTAACGCTTCTGCCATATTTGCCTCGGTCAGCGGACCTGTTGTTGAGTAATCTTTATATCTGCGCTCATTTGCAACTTTAACAGCAGATTTATTTCTGGATTCTCCACCGACTCGCATACCACCGGGGTGGTAGCCTGAATGCCCAACAGGGGATGTACCTCCTGTGCCAATCCATTTGTGCCCGCCATGATGCTGCCCATCCTGATCTTTTAAACGCTTTTTAAAGTATTCAATAAGTTCTTCAGGAGTCAGGTTTTTAAGCTCAGATTCATCAACTCCCAAAGCATTAGCTAATTCTCTAGGGTTCTTAAGCCATTCATCAAGCATGGCTTTAGCTATTTCATCAACTTCAAACCCGTCATTTTCAGGCAGAGGTATTCCTTCAAAATAAAAAGCAAAGACCTGATCATAAAGATCAAAATATCTCTCGCTTTTTACAAGGATTGCTCTTGCGCTTGTATAAAACTCATCAAGGCTAAGTATCAAACCTTTTTGCAATGCTTTTTGCAAAGTCAGAAAAGACGTAGGTGTAACAGGGATTCCCACTTCTTTTAGCTTATAAAAAAACCTTATAAACATAATACCTCTTTATATATTAAAAAACCCTTAAAAAAGCCTGCGCCTCGATACGGCATCTTTTGCTCTTTGATAATCCGGGCTCTTTTTAAAAAGCACTCCAAGATAAGGAATTTTACCCTTAACTATATCTTTTGCATGGAAATCAGAATCAGCATCCAGCGCTCTTATCCAGTTAATTAATTCTCTTGTTGCCGGCTTTTTTTCAATCCCTTCAATATTTCTCATTCCAAAAAAAGCATCAATTGCTCCCTGAGCAAGTTTTTTGTCAATATCAGGGAAATGAACTCCAATTACCTTTCTCATCATTTTTGGATCAGGGAATGCTATGTGATGGAAATTACATCTTCCAAGAAAAGGATCAGAAAGATCTTTCTTTGCATTTGAAGTAATGATTATGACGGGTCTTTGTTTTGCTGAGATAACTTTATCAGTTTCGATAATATCAAACTGCATCTGATCAAGGACATCAAGCATATCATCCTGAAAATCAGTATCTGCTTTATCAATTTCATCAATCAAAAGAACTGTCCGCTTGTCAGCGCAAAAAGCCTGGCCGATTTTTCCCATTTTTATGTACTCTTCAATATTACTTACATCCCGTGTGGAATCACCAAATCTTGAATCATTCAGCCTTGTAAGCGTATCATATTGATAAAGAGCCTCAATAAGTTTCATACTTGATTTAACATTAAGAACAATCAAAGGCATGCCAAGGGATTCTGAAATTGCGTAGGCAAGCATTGTTTTGCCCGTGCCGGGCTCTCCTTTTAAAAGAAGCGGCATTTCCAGCGCCATTGAAATGTTAACAATAGATGCAAGTTCACTATCAAGGATGTATTTGTTAGCACCTGAAAAATGATTGTCGGAATTTGTTATATCTGTCATACAAAATCTCCATAAATTGATTAGCTATATTATAACTCTATAAAATATACACAGACAATAAAGAGTCAATACCTGGAACAGGAATTTCCAGGCAAAAAATAATCAGGTCGAAATACATCCCTTATATAATGAAAAGCCGCCGATAAGAATAAATCCGATCCCGGCAAGAATAGACATATACTTTGGGTTTATATATTCTGATAATATACTGCCAAAAATAACCGCAAAACCCGAAGCACAGATCAATGCAAAAGATGATCCTAAAAAAACAGTCATCTTACTGACATCCTGATCTGCTGCAAACAACATTGTTGCAATTTGTGTTTTATCTCCAAGTTCTGCAAAAAATACTGCAAAAAATACAGTAAATAAAATTTTTAATTCCATATTTTCCTCTTAAGTTAAAACAAAAAAATCAATTAAGCCTATTCAGTTATTCACCTGCTACGCTCGTAAAGATAGAAAACTCCGGTGCCTGCTCCATATGTTTTTTAACTGCGCATAGTTGAGCAGAAGAAATAACAGCCTTTTTGTATTTCTGCGGAAAATCAGCTGGAAGTTTAACCTCGATTATAATCTTTCCTATCATTTTACCATCAGCACTTGCTTCCATTCTCTGAATTAACTTAATCTCTTCTGTAGGAATTTTTCGTTGCTGACAAAAAGACAGAACATAAATACCCGCACAAGTTCCAATGGAAGCCAGAAAAAGATTAAACGGTTCCGGCGCAAAACCGTTACCACCGTTTTTGATTGACTGATCTGTTTGAATTGTTAAACCCTCATATTGAGCATCTACCCTCTTCCCACCCGGGAAAGATATCTCCATTTCCATCTAATTCTCCTTAAATTAAAACGGCTGGAATAACCAGCCGCTCTTTGCATAAAATAAAATGTTGTTATTTATCTATAATCTTCCAGGCTAAGTGTATTACACTTTGCTTTGCCCTGCTCGATATTGGCTATTGCTTGTCTAACATGCTCTATACGTGCCTCTACATATCCTTGAGATTTTGCAGGATCAATTGTTATAGCATTTAGATCGGTCAGCCATTTATTAATTGTTTCTTCAGAAATATTATCTCCTATATTAACCGGCTCCAGTGATACCCGAGCTTTCCACGCACCCATTCTTGGGCTGGCAAGAATAAAATAGCTTCTCCCGCCTTCCAGTTCAGCCTGAACACATGACCAGTTTTCTGCCCTTGCCAGGAATAGATGTTTTCCAGGGGTTGTTTTATACTGAATATAAGAGCCTGCAGCCGATATCCCAATCCACTCTTCGCTATCCCATAATCCAAACTGGATCGCGCCACCATAAAAACTTGGTCGAACAAAATTTACAATAACAGAATTTTCATCAAGATTGGCTACATTCATCGGCTGTACGCCCATCATCACTGAACTTCTGCAACCTGCTAACAATACAAAAACAAAACAAAGTGCAATTAATAATAATTTTTTGAATTTTTTCATATTTCCTCCTCAGTCTTAAATAAATAATAGTTTTTTATTAATCAAAGCATTCAATACGATTTTTAATTTTATATTGCTCATTATCTAAAAGTCAATCAATTTTCTCAGCTTTAAAACTTACAATTTTGTAACTTTTATATTCTATGATTTATGGAGCAGAATTTTTTAGATTGACACTATTTAAGCATAATGCTAATTATCTAATTTTAACCACTTGAAGAAACAGGAGTGTATTATGATTGGTGGACTAGGAATGCCGGAATTAATAATAATTCTTGTAATAATCCTTATTATTTTTGGGGCCGGCAAGCTCCCTGAAATCGGAGCAGGGCTTGGAAAAGGGATACAAAACTTTAGAAAATCCTCTAAAGAATCCAAGATTGAAGATAAAAAAGAAGAAGAGACTAAAAAAATAGAAGAAGACAAAGAAGCTTAAAACTTGTTTACCTTATTCTATGGCAGCTGCATTAAAACAATGTAGCTGCCATATACTCTCTTATACTTCTATACCTCTAAATTCCTGAACAAATAAAACACAAAGTTTAAACCCCACAATTTTAAAAATTCTATTATCCACTTAGGGATTAAAACTTTATAAACTTAAAATTACAAAAACGTAATATTTTACTATTCTTTAATTACATTTTTGTAACTAAACGATCTGTAAGAGGGTTATTTTTCAGTGTCCCTTTTTAAAAACTGCTACCATCAACTGTTCTAGACCTTGGCACAATCATTGCTTGCTATACTATGAAATGAAAAATATAGACATATTAGTTGAAAAAAAGAACGCCTTAATAAATGGCTTTATAGATAAAAGTGAATCAAATCTTTTATATGATCTCAGCAGTGTTCTGGATGAATATTTTTATGGGACATATGAAAGCAACATAACTGCCAGGAATATCAATACAGCAGGGAACGCATTTGCCCTGGTAGCTTTAGGTGGATATGGAAGAGAAGAACAATGCATTCATTCTGATATAGATCTCTTAATTCTTTTTAAAAATAAAACCCCATCCAATGCAGAAGCCTTTATTCAGGATCTGGATTATCCACTCTGGGATGCCCGCTTTGAAGTCGGATACTCTGTAAGAACAATAAAAGAAAGTCTTTCAATAGCTTTTGAACGATTTGACGTGCTAACAACAATGCTTGATGCAAGATTTATTTGCGGGGCATCACATATCTATTTAACACTCATGGAAAAATTCAGAAAAGAACTGAATAAAAAGAAAAATTTTAAAACATGCCTTAAAGGCCTTGTCAAGCATGCAGAAAAAATGCATTCGGATTTTGGAGATTCAACCTATCTTCTTGAACCGAACTTAAAATCAGGGCATGGCGGTCTAAGGGACTATCACGCCCTTCTATGGTATGGCAAAATAAAATCCGATATTAAAAAAATCCAGGATCTGGAATATTATGGCTTGCTAACTTATGACGAACACATAAGATTGGTCGAAACTCTTAATTTTATATGGAAAGTTAGAAATTTATTACATTATATATCCAAACGAAAATGTGACCAGTTACATTTTGAGTACCAAATTGAGCTTGCAAAACTTCTTGGATTCAAGCCGAGCAGGGGGCTAAGACCGGTAGAAGCATTTATGGGTGAGCTTCACTCAAAAATGGAATTCATGAAACATATAGCTAAAATTGTCAAAGAAGGAATCACTTTTTCCATTCGTGCCAAAAAAGCCCGGGTGTTACCAAACCCAGAGACCATGGAAGGTCTTACAATCAAACAAAACAGGCTTAATTTTGCAGGAACAGTACATATTATTAATGACCCATCTCTATTGATAAAAATTTTCCTTGAAAGTGGAAAAAGGAAAATTGCCCTATCCATTGAAGCCAAACGGATTGTAAGTGAATTCAAATATCTTGTAGATAAAAATTTTCGGCGAGACAAAGAAAACATAAAAATGTTTAAAAAAATCCTTTCTCTCTCATTATGGAAATTTAATATTTTAAATGTAATGCTGCCAACTGGTATGTTAACAAAGTTTATTCCTGAATTTGCTTCAATTATTAACAAAATTCAGTTTAATCAATATCACCTCTTCCCTGTTGACAAACATTCCATCAGATGCGTACAGGTTATAAACAGTTTTGGCAAGAAAAAAGACGGGACAGCTAATACTCTTTATTCAACTATTTACAGAGAAATCAAAAATAAAAATGTTCTTTTAATTGCAGCCCTGCTTCATGACTTGGGTAAAGGTGTTCCAGGGCATGGTCATTCTGAAAAAGGGGCACAAATAGCAGAAAAACCACTAAAACGAATGGGGTACACACCATCTGAAATCAGTGACATCACCTTTATTATCAGAAACCATCTCTTTCTTATTAAAACAGCAACAAGGCGGGACATAGGCGATGAAGAGACAGCTCTGTTTTGTGTAAAGAAAATAAAAACACTTGAACGCTTAAAATTGCTATATCTTCTCAGTGTTGCAGATTCAAAAGCAACAGGACCAAAAGCATGGAATGACTGGACAGAAACCCTTTTAAAAGACCTTTTCTTAAAAATATTTGTCATGCAAAACAAAACACTTATTTCAGAAAAGAATTTAAAGATGGTTGAGGATAAAAAAACAGAACTTACAGATTTATGTCGTGGCAAATGGAGTACAGAAGCACTTCAAAAAAAAATCAGCTCAATGTCTTACAGATATCTTCTACATACGCCTACTAATGAAATTGCGGAACACATTGACCTTATAAAAGATCTTGGTGATGATAACTTTAACTGGCAAATAAAAAAAGAAAATAAATCCGGCCTACGCATTGTAACCATCTGCGGGAAAGACAAGCCAGGCTTTTTTTCTAAAGTTGCGGGAGTATTCTTCTTAAACAATATAAGCATTCAGGTATCAGATGCTTTTTCCTGGGATAGCAAGACTGTCCTTGATATCTTCAGAGTAACACCACCAAAGGATATAATCTTTGAACAAGAAAAATGGGACAAAGTTAAAAAAGATTTAAACCTTGCAATTGATGATGATAATTTTTTAAAAAACCTTGATGCAAAAATCCCACAGGCATATACACTTACGCCAGGACAACTTTTGCAACCAAGTGAGGTTAAGATTGATAATATAACCTCAAGCTTTTTTACAATCATCGAAGTTTTTACCCATGATTTTCCAGGGATTCTTTTTGCAATCACAAATGCTCTGTATGAAAACAATATTGATGTAAAATTAGCTAAAATCGCAACAAAAATAGATCAGGTTATTGATATTTTTTATATATGTTCTGCTGAACATGGTCAGAAAATCGAATCTTCTGAAACCCTTGCAACGCTGAAGGACAGCATCTTGCAATCTCTACCTGAAACAAACCCTAAGAAGGACAAGGAGAAATAGTATGAAAAAAATTGAAGCTATTATAAAGCCGTTTAAACTTGATGATGTCAAGGAATCCCTGAATGAAATCGGGGTACATGGTATGACTGTGACTGAAGTAAGTGGTTATGGACGACAAAAAGGCCACAAGGAAATATACCGGGGCGCTGAATATGTTGTTGATTTTGTGCCTAAAATTAAAATTGAAATAATTATAAACAAAGAAAGAGTAGATGAGGCAGTCAAGACAATTTGTGATGCCGCAAACACCGGGAAAATTGGTGATGGTAAAATCTTTGTTATGCCTGTTGAACAGGCAATAAGAGTTAGAACAGGTGAAAGAGGAACTGAAGCAGTATAATAATTTTATATAATTTATGGAGGAAAAAATGGGACCCAAAGAAGTTATAAAAATGGCAAAAGAGAATAATGTAAGGGTTGTTGATATCAGATATATGGATTTCCCGGGAACGTGGCAGCATTTTACTGTTCCCCTTTGTGAATTCACCGAATCTTCGTTTGAAGATGGATTTGGATTTGATGGTTCAAGCATGAGAGCATGGCAGGAAATAAACAATAGTGATATGATTGTAATCCCCGACCCTGAGACTGCAAAAATCGACCCGTTTTTTGAGGTTACTACTCTTGCTGTAATAGGCAATATCCACGATCCGATTACTCATGAAGCGTACAGCCGCGATCCAAGACACATTGCAAAAAAAACCGAACAATATTTTAAAAGCACAGGTATGGGAGATACTATTTTCATAGGGCCGGAACCTGAATTCTTTATCTTTGACAGTATTAAATACGCCTCGGAAAATCATCTGGCCTTCTACGAAATTGATTCAGAAGAAGGTGCCTGGAATACAGGGCGTGATGAGATGCCGAATCTCGGATATAAAATACGCCATAAACAGGGTTATTTTCCCCTTCCGCCTGCTGATAAATTCCAGGATATGCGAACTGAAATGATGTTGACCCTTGAAGATCTTGGAATAAAAATGGAATGCCAGCACCATGAAGTTGCGACTGCAGGTCAGTCTGAAATTGATCTTCGGTTTGCAAGCCTTCTAAAAATGGGAGATCAGCTTGCATGGTTCAAGTATGTTCTTAAAAATGTAGCAAAAAAATATAATCGAACAGTAACATTTATGCCAAAACCGATTTACAATGACAATGGAACCGGAATGCATACACATGTCAGTTTCTGGAAAGATGGC
>JAIOSM010000058.1 GCA_021107575.1 Desulfobacteraceae bacterium
ATGAAGAGATATATTTTTGGAGCAAGAAACGGGATTTATATTATTGATCTTCAGCAGACTGTTAGGCTTTTTAATATAGCTTATGATTTTATTTTTGAGGTTGCTGCTAAAGGTAAAGATATCCTTTTTGTAGGTACAAAAAAGCAGGCTTCAGAGGTAATCTATGAAGAAGCAAACCGTGCTGAAACATACTATATTCAGAATAGATGGCTTGGTGGTATGCTTACAAATTTTCAGACCATTAAACACAATATAACCCGGTTTCATTTTTTACATTCCATTGAAAAGGATGGGACAATTGAAGAATATCCTAAGAAAGAACAGGGACTGATGCTAAAAGAGCGTACAAAACTCGAGTTTGCTATTGGCGGTATCAGTAATATGAAAGCGTTGCCTGGCGCAATCTTTGTAATTGACCCTAAAAAGGAAATCAATGCTGTACGCGAGGGAAGAAAGTTAGGTATTCCAATTGTTTCTATTGTGGATACAAATTGTGATCCTGATGAAGTTGATTATATTGTTCCGGGCAATGACGATGCAATTAGAGCTATACGTCTTTTCACTTCAAGAATTGCAGACGCATTTATTGAAGGCAGGCAACAATATCAGGAAAAGCAACAGGCAAGTACTGACAAAGAAGATGAAAAAGTAAAAGCACCTGCCAAAGGCAAGATTGAAAGAGAAATCATTTCTGATGACTCAGGCGGACCTGTTATAGAAAAAATTAAAAGAAAAACTGCACCAGTCAAGAAAGAGACTGAAGTTGAGAAAGAATAAGGAGTTATAAAATGGTTGAAATTAACGCATTGATGGTAAAAGAACTTCGCGAACGCACAGGTTCGGGAATGATGGATTGTAAAAATACCCTTGTGGAAACAGAAGGTGATGTAGAGAAAGCAATTGAGCTTTTAAGAAAAAAAGGCTTGGCTAAAGCCGCTAAACGATCAGGAAGAACAACTTCAGAAGGTGTTGTTTATTCATATATTCATGCCGGAAGCAAGCTTGGTGTACTTCTTGAAGTTAATTGTGAATCAGATTTTGTTGCTAAAACCGATGGTTTTATAGAATTTGCAAAAAATGTTGCAATGCACATAGCAGCAAGCAATCCTTTGGGCCTGAGTGAAGAAGATATTTCAAATGATCTTATTGAAAAAGAGAGAGAAGTATATAAAGCCCTTGCTATAAAGGACGGAAAACCTGAAAATATTATTGATAAAATAGTAGAAGGTAAGGTTCAAAAATATTATAAAGAAGTTTGCCTTTTAAGCCAGCAATATATAAAAGACCCAAAGAAAACCATAACTGATTTATTGAATGAATCCATTGCTGTAATAGGAGAAAATATTCAGATTAGAAGGTTTACACGTTTTCAAATAGGAGAATAATAAATCCTTGGGAAAAAAAGCATCCGAATTTAATAGAATAACTATTAAACTTAGCGGCGAAGCTTTGATGGGTAATCAGGGCTTCGGCATTACTCCTGAAATGATTTCTTATGTTGCTCATGAGATAGAAAAAGTATACAAGCTTGGTGTCCAGGTTAGTATAATTGTGGGTGGTGGAAATATATTTCGTGGTGTAGCAGGAAGTGCAGCAGGAATGGACAGAGCTTCTGCAGATAATATGGGTATGCTTGCTACAGTGGTCAACAGCCTTGCTCTTTGCGATGCTTTAGAACAAATTGGTGTCCCCACAAGGGTTCAGACTGCAATTGCCATGAATGAGATTGCAGAGCCATTTATAAGAAGAAAGGCAATGAGACACCTTGAAAAAAATCGGGTTGTAATTTTTGCTGCAGGGACAGGGAATCCCTATTTCACAACAGACACTGCTGCTGTTTTAAGAGCAAAGGAGATTCAAAGTCAAATTTTGATCAAAGCAACCCAAGTTGATGGAGTATATGATAAGGATCCTAAGGAAAATGATGATGCAGTCATGTTTGATAAAATTTCATATATGGAAGTGATTCAGCAAAAGCTTCATGTTATGGATATGACAGCTATTTCCCTTGCCATGGAACAGTCGCTTCCACTTCATGTAGTAAATCTTCATACAGCTGATAATATTATGAAAGTTGTTTTAGGAGAAAAATTAGGTACACTGGTTCATAATGAGTAAAACTTCTGATTAATTTTTTTGAGGGGTGTAATTGCTATGTTAAATGAAGTGATACAGGAAACAAAAGAAAGAATGGTCAAATCTTTAAAAGCTTTTGAAAAAGAGATGCTAAAGGTTCGTACCGGCAGGGCTTCCACCACTTTACTTGACGGAGTTAAGGTTAATTATTATGGTGCTGAAACCCCTTTGGATCAGATGGCATCTGTTTCTGTGCCTGAAAGCCGTCTTCTTACAGTAAAGCCTTGGGATGTTAGTGTTATTAATGATGTGGAAAAAGCGATATTAAAAGCAAATCTTGGACTGACACCTTCAAATGATGGCAAACTTATCAGAATTTCCATTCCTCCCCTTACTGAAGAGCGAAGAAAAGAGATAGTAAAAAGTGCCGGACAGACTTGTGAGGACTTTAAAGTTGCCATAAGAAACATCCGAAGAGATTCTAACGATAACCTTAAGGACCTTCAAAAAGAGGGCGATATTTCGGAAGATGATAATTTTAAAGGGCAAAAAACAGTTCAGGAATTAACTGATGAGAATATTAAACAATTAGACAAGATTTTTGTTGAAAAAGAAAAGGAAATACTTGAAGTCTGATTTGTTTGCAAAAATAAATATTGATCCCGTAAAATTACCTGTCCACGTTGCAATTATTATGGATGGTAATGGCCGATGGGCAAAAAAGAGACTCATGAACCGTATTATGGGACATGAAAAAGGCGCTGAAACTGTACGAACTGTCATAACATCATGTCGTGAGTTTGAAATAAAAATTTTAACTCTTTATGCATTCTCAACTGAGAATTGGTCCCGCCCACAAAAAGAAGTTAATGCTTTAATGAAGCTTTTAGAAAAATTTATCCAATCTGAAAAAGATGAGCTGCATAATAAAAACATTAAATTAAATGTTATTGGACAAAAAGAGCGCTTGCCTGAGGAGGTCCGAGAAGAACTTGATTCTGCAATAGAGAGAACTAAAGATAACAATAAAATGACTTTGAATCTTGCATTAAGTTATGGTGCAAGAGAAGAGATAACAAGGGCAGTCAGGAAGATTGCTTATGAGGCTGAGCAGGGAAAGGTTTCTTTAGAAGATATTGATGAAGCAATGATCTCCAGATACCTCTATACTGCTGACAGGCCTGACCCTGACTTATTGATTCGGACAGGTGGTGAAATGCGGGTGAGTAATTTTCTGTTATGGCAGATCGCTTATTCTGAACTTTTTATTTCTAAAACACTCTGGCCGGATTTTAAAAGAAATGAATTTATTGATATCCTTCAGGATTATCAAAAAAGGGACCGCAGGTTCGGGAAGGTCATATGCTCATAAAACGTGTAATTACAGCAATAGTAGTTCTTCCGGGTATTATTTTTCTTATTTTTCAAAAAGACAAACTTGGTTTTAGTATTGCAGTTGCAGTTGTAGCGCTTATAGCACTTTATGAATATTTAGAAATAGTAACCTTGATATGCTCCGGTGTTATATCCAAAAAAATAAAAGCGTTATCTTATTTAACTTGTATAGGTATAGTTATTGGCGCATGTTTTCAATCAATGCCTGGAATAATAGCCTTCCTTGGATTTAATATACTTTTTATAGGTTTTATTGTGATGCTGGATTTTTCCAAGGAACATTATATATTTGATGTAATAGCGCAACAGGTATTTGGTATTGTTTATATACCTTTTACTCTTTCCCTGCTTGTTTTAATTTATACTTTTGATAATGGACATTTGTATGTTTTATGGCTTTTGTTTGTAAACTTTGCAAACGATACCGGCTCTTACTATGCCGGGACTTTTTATGGTAAAAGACATCTTGCACCTAATATAAGCCCTAAGAAAACTTATATGGGCACTGTTGGCGGTGTGTTGGGTTCAGTCTTTATAGGATTTATATTGTATTATCTTTTTTTTCACAGCCTGGATAAAGCATTGATGGCGATCCCATGCGCAGTATTAATAGCTGTTGCAGGACAGGTTGGGGAGTTGTTTGCCTCTGCTTTGAAAAGAGTTGCCGGGATAAAAGATTCCGGGAGAATTCTACCTGGCCATGGAGGAATGATCGATAGAATAGACGGGCTTCTTTTTGCTATACCTGTATTATATGTTTTACGGATACTGGGTTTATGAAAAAGCTTGCGATCCTTGGTTCTACAGGTTCAATTGGTCAAAGCACTCTTAAAATTGTAAGTTTATATCCTGACAGATTTGATGTCCGTGTCCTTGCTGCTGCATATAATATTCCCCTTCTTTGTGAACAGATAAAACGATTTAATCCTGAAATAGTTGTGGTAATGACAGAAAAAGGAGCTGATCAATTAAAAGTTCTTTTAAAAGGAGATGTCTGCCCTGAAATTTTTATTGGAGAACAAGGGTACATTGATGCTGCTTCCTATGAGAAAACAGATATTGTTTTTCTTGCCATGGTTGGAGCTGCCGGTTTACGTCCAGCCCTTGCTGCAATAAATTCAAAAAAAATAATTGCCCTTGCAAATAAAGAAACCCTTGTCATGGCAGGGGATATTGTAATGTCAGAAGCAAAGAAAAATAATGTTCCCATCTATCCTGTTGATAGTGAGCATAGCGCAATTTTTCAGTGTTTACAGGGGAATCGGGAAAAGGATCTAAAAAAAATTTTTTTAACAGCCTCCGGAGGACCTTTTAGAAAGAAGAAATTATCAGAGTTTGCAACAATAAGACCTGAAAATGCCTTAAATCATCCCAACTGGAGTATGGGAAATAAAATATCCATCGATTCTGCTACTCTTATGAATAAAGCCCTTGAAATAATTGAGGCAGTTCATTTTTTTGATGTCTCCTCTGAAGCCATAGAGGTTTTGATCCATCCCCAGAGCATTGTTCATTCAATGGTTGGTTTTAAAGATGGCAGCGTGATAGCCCAAATGGGTATCCCTGATATGAGAAGTGCAATCTCCTATGCTATGTCCCTGCCGGAACGACTTGATATAGGCGTTGAATTTCCTGATTTTACAGCTTTAAAAAGCCTTGAGTTTGAAAAATGCGATAATGAAAAGTTTCCTTCGTTGGATTTTGCTTTTGAAGTATGCAAAAAAGGAGGCACATTACCAGCTGTGATGAATGCTGCCAATGAAATTGCAGTGGAAGCTTTCCTTGATATGAAAATTAGTTTTCCAACTATTTATAATATTATTTCAAAGTGTCTTGGGCTACATAACAAGATTGACAATCCTGATCTTTCAGGTATTATTGATGCAGACAGATGGGCTAGAGAAACAGCCTTATCTCTTATTTAACAGCGAGGTTTTATGAATCCCTGGTTAGCTTTTTTAATTCTTATTGCAATACTTGTGTTTGTCCATGAACTCGGGCATTTTTTAGTTGCAAAATGGTGCAAAGTAGGCGTTGAAACATTCTCAATCGGGTTTGGCCCGAAAATATTCAAGAAGAGAATTGGAGAGACTTTATATTGCCTGTCAGTAATACCTTTAGGCGGATATGTCAAAATGGTAGGAGATGAACAGGGAAAAACTGTTTCACCGGAAGATATTTCACGATCATTCACACATAAGAAACTTTATCAGAAAAGCCTCATAGTTGCAGCAGGACCTGTATTTAATTTTCTTTTATCTATTTTAATTTTTTATGTGCTTTTCCAAATTTCAGGCATCTATTTTTTTAAACCTGTAATAGGGGAAGTAACAGATAATTTCCCTGCATATAAGGCTGGTATTCAGTCAGGAGACATTATAAAAGAGATAAATGATCAAAAGATTGAAACCTGGGATGATCTCGTCGCACAGGTAGGGGCAAGCAAAGGTAAAAAGCTTGAAATCCTTCTGGAAAGAAATAGCAGCAATGTAGCTGTTTCTTTAACGCCTGAATTTAAAGATTATAAAACAATATTTAATGAAGATAAAAAAAGATATGTTATTGGTGTCACTAATTCCGGAGATAGTGTCCATGTAGGTTTAAATCCTGTCCAAGCCCTTGGGTATTCTCTGGAAAAAAACTGGTTTATAGCAAAATTGACTGTGATTTCTGTATGGAAAATGATAACTGGAAACGTTTCTGCTGATAATTTAGGCGGTCCTATTAGAATTGCTCAAATGGCAGGGGAACAGGCAGAAGCAGGAATGGCCAATTTTGCTTTTTTTATTGCTCTGCTTTCAATCAACCTTGGAATTATTAATCTTTTACCAGTCCCGGTTTTGGATGGAGGACATCTTATGTTCTTTGGAATTGAAGCTATCACCAGAAAAGAAGTGAGTGAAAAAATTCGTGAAAAAGCCAATCAATTTGGGATAGTTGTTTTAGTACTTTTAATGGTTTTTGTTTTTTATAATGATGTTGTTCAATTAATCAAAGGTGGCTAACAATGATATCTTGTATAGAGGTTGCCTTAAAACCTGATTTGCTTGACGCTGAGGCATCTTTACTTAAAAAAAGAGCTTATAATTATTTTGGCATAAAAATTATTGACGCACGGGTTATTAATCTTTTAACAATTGAATCTGATTTTTCTCAAAAAGAGCTTGAAGTAATTAAGGACAGAATATTTACAAATCCTGTAACTCAAATTTCTTCCTTGGCCCCTTTGCCTGTTGATTTTGATTATTTGATCTGGGTTGGATTTAGACCAGGCGTGAAAGATAATCAGGGAAGCACAGCAGTAGAAGCTATTGAGGATTTATTTAAAACAAATTTTAAATCAGACCATGGAGTATATACTTCAAAACGATATTGTTTGAAAGGTGATTCATTAAGCCGGAGACAGGCTGAAAAAATAGCAAAAGAACTATTGGCAAATGATATTGTTCAACAATGGAAAGTTTTTTCTAAAGACGACTGGGATAAAGATCAGGCAAAAAGCATTAAGTCTGCAAGAGTTGTTTTGAATCATGATCCTGTGTTCGATGTTATCAGCATGGATTCAAATGAAGAACTCCAAAAAATAAGCGACCAAAGAAACCTTGCTTTAAACCCCAGAGATATACCTGTGATACGTCAATATTTTAATGATCCTGAAGTCAGGAAATCAAGGGAGACAGTCGGACTTTCTGAACCAACAGATCTTGAACTTGAATATATATCACAGGCCAGGAGTGATCATTGTAATCATAATACATTCCGGGGAATTTTCAGATATAAGGATTTATTCACGGGCGGAGAATGTATAGAAAAAAGTCTTTTCAAGAAATATATTCAGGAGCCTACCCTTAAGCTTAAAGACGAAAAAGACTGGGTGGTTTCAGTACTCTGGGATAATGCAGGTGTGGGAAGACTTGATGAGAATACAAACTATGTAATCACAGGTGAAACACATAATTCTCCATCAAATATGGAAGCCTATGGTGGAGCAATAACAGGTATTGTAGGCGTCTACCGAGATCCCATGGGAACAGGGCTTGGCTCAAAACTTATAATGGGAAGTTATGGATTCTGTGTAGGGGATATTGGCTATAATGGTTCTTTAACTCCACCTCTTCATCCTCGTCGTCTTCTTGATGGTGTCATAGAAGGTGTAAAAGACGGTGGGAATAAAAGCGGTGTTCCAACTACATTCGGGCAGACTCTGTTTGATTCTTCCTACTTGGGAAAAAGCCTTGTATTTGTGACAGCATTGGGGATTATGCCATCAAGAATAAACGATAAAGAAACACATAATAAGACAACTTCACCCGGAGAGTTGATTGTGATGAGCGGCGGAAGGGTTGGCAAAGATGGTATCCACGGTGTAACTGCTTCTTCTGAAGTTTATTCTGATACTACTCCGGCAGGTCATGTTCAAATTGGTGATCCATATACCCAGAAAAAGATGCATGATTTTCTGCTTATATGTCGTGACAGAGGATTGTACCCGTTTATTACTGACAATGGAGGTGGAGGCCTTTCCTCATCCATAGGTGAGTCAGCCATGCTCAGCAATGGCTGCGAGGTCTGGCTCGATAAAGTTCCTCTGAAATATGACGGCCTTGATATGTGGGAAATATGGATATCAGAATCCCAGGAAAGAATGACTATTTCAGTAAAACTTGAACATATTGACGAGTTCATGGAACTTTCCTTGGAACATGAAGTTGAAAGTACTGTTATTGGAAAATATACAAATACCGGGAAACTTCATATTAAATATAAAGATAAAACCTGTGCTTATGTTGACATGGATCTTCTTGATAAAGGCTTCCCGGATTGGGAGTTTGATGCTGTCTGGATTCCTCCGGAAATGCGTGGATTATCAGAACCTGTAATAGGGCAGCCTAAAGATTATGAAAAAATAATTTTAGATATTCTTGCAAGACCAAATATTTGTTCAAAAGAATGGATTACAAGACAGTATGATCATGAAGTGCAGGGAACAAGTGTTATTAAACCACTTGTGGGCATAAATCAAAATATACCCACTGATGCTTCTGTCATAAGACCAGTATTAGACTCTAATAGAGGACTTGCATTCTCTCAATCAATCCTGCCATGGTATTCTCAAATTGATGCCTATGGTATGATGACATGTACAATTGATGAAGCTGTCAGACGCATCATTGCTGTGGGAGGAAGTCTTAAACATATTGGCGGTGTAGATAATTTTTGCTG
>JAIOSM010000371.1 GCA_021107575.1 Desulfobacteraceae bacterium
ATAGGTTACAACAGGAACACCTCCAAGCTGCTGTTTTCTTATTTTTAATGCTTCCGGGGTAACCATATCAGCCATTGGACAGCCTGCATCTTTTACCGGAAGAAGAACTTGTTTTTCGGGAGAAAGAATAAAAGCTGTTTCTGCCATAAATCTAACACCGCAAAACACAATTAAATCAACATCAGCTTTTGCGGCCTTAATGCTTAATTCCAGTGAATCTCCACAGAGATCAGCAATGTCCTGAATCTCAGGAGGTTGATAGTTATGAGCAAGGATAATGCCATTTTTTTGTTTTATTAGCTTTTTTATTTTCTCTTTCATCAATCGTCCTGTTTATTTTAATACTTTCTTTATTTGCTGTTTTACTGATTATCAATATCAATAACACTACAGTTCTCTGGCATGCTGAATTCAAAAACATAATCACCAATATCTTTAAATTCTATATTATAAAATTTAATTTCAATTGTATCCCCGTATATATTTGAAGTAATAATTTTTTGGATATTATACTCTTTTTTTGAAACAAGGATCAAGATAGATTGAATTTCAGGAGTTTTTATTTTTGGTATAAGCTTTAGCTCAAAAAACATTTCACTATTTTCTTGAATACTTATTATATATTTTTCTTTGATAATGGATATGTCAGATAAGAATGCACCACCGGAGCCTTCTTTAAAAAATTTTTTCGCATCTCCGATTATCACCTGATTCTGGTCAGGTCTGTAAATCCATAATATTTTGCCATTTGTTATAATTTGATGCTGCTGGGGTTCAAAATATTCCCATTTCATTTTACCCGGATGACTAAACATTGCCTTACCCGAAGCTTCCTCATCAATTTCAAGGACTTTAAGTTTTGAGACCTGAGAAAAGTCTGCAATAAATTCTTTTTTAGAATACCTTTTTTCAAGACTCTCTAACAATTTATCCAGAGTTGTTGAACTTGACTCTTTCGCACTTACAGAAGAGGCAAGAGCACAACATAAAACAATCACAAATAAACACTTATTCATCAAACCAGGCATTAAACTATTCATAAAGTTTGGTGAAATCTTTTCTTTCATCTTGTGCATATAACCTTCTTAATTTTGGTTTTTCTATTTTCCCGGTAGGATTTCTTGGAACTTTATCAAAAAATATCTTCTTAGGTCTTTTATATTTAGGAAGGTTTACAGCAAAGTCCATTATATCTTTTTTTGTTAATGTAAGACCCGGCTTTGCTTCAATAATTGCAACAGGAACCTCTCCAAGACGTTTATCCGGAATTCCGATTACTGCAATATCTTTTATTTTTTTATTTTCCATAAAATAATTTTCTATTTCATTGGGATAAATATTTTCGCCTCCATAAATAATCAAGTCTTTTAGCCTGTCTACAAGCCAGATAAAGCCTTTACGATCATAACGCGCCATATCGCCAGTAAAAAGCCAGCCATTTTTTAATGCTTTATTTGTCTCCTCAGAATTTTTATAATACTCTTTCATAACACCGTGGCCTTTAACAATAAGTTCGCCTGTTTCTCCCCAGGGCAACATATTTCCCTCTTTATCCACCACCTGACACTCCCAGTCAAACCCGGGAACCCCTATGGGGCCCACATTGTCACTGTTTTCAAGTCCAAGATGGACACAACCGGGGCCTGTTGCTTCAGTAAGTCCATAATTTGTATCATAAGAATGATTTGGGAAATAACTTTTCCATTCCCTTATCAATGAAGGGGATACAGGCTGCGCTCCGGCATGCATTAACCACCATTGATCAAGTTCATAGTCTGCAAGCTTAACTTTGCCTGATTCAATGGCAATTAAAAGGTCGTGTGCCCAGGGAACAAGCAACCAGGCCATTGTTACTTTTTCTTCAGAGATTGCCTCCAAAATCCAATGGGGCTTTATACCTTTTAGCAGTATACATTTTCCACCCACAATAAAACTGCCAAACCAGTGCATTTTTGCTCCGGTATGGTATAAAGGAGGAATTAAGAGGAAAATATCATCATGGGTCTGTTTATGATGACTGTTTTCAACATAACATGCATGTTCAAGGTTTCTGTGTGTAAGTAAAACAGCCTTTGGAATCCCGGTTGTTCCTGATGTAAAATAAAGAGCTGCTTCATCTTCTATTGTAATGTTAATATTTTCAGGTTCGTGCTCTGGCAGGTTTTCAACAAAATCAAAATAATTCAATGCAAATTCTGGACATTTTTTTGAATCTCCTACAAATATCCATGTTTTAACAGTTGGCTTAAGTTGATCAAGATAGGGCTTGATCTTTTCTATTTTTTCAATAAATTCTTCGCCAAAAATAAAGGCTTTTGGTTGAGAAACCTCAGTACAAAGCTTAATTTTATTAGATTCAAATCTGAAATTAAGAGGTACTGCCCATGCACCGGTAGTTAAAATCCCAAAATATATTGGAAGCCACTCAAGTGAGTTCATCATCAAATGGACAACCTTATCTCCTTTTTTTACACCAAGTTTTAAAAGCCCATTTGCAAACTTATTGGATTCTTTATAGAATTCACCCCAGGTTATTGAACTACTTGTTTTTTCCCCTGGCGACCGTTCAATCAAAGCTGTTTCGTTTTTATATAACCGACTGTTTCTTGCAAGTATTTCAGTAATAATCATTCAATCAACCCAAATAAGTCAAAAAAAATCCCACTGCGCAAACAAATATAGAACACAGTGGGATTATATACAACAAATTTTAATTTCTAATTATTATTTGCCTATTTCTCTTTATCAACCTCTTCAAAGTCAGCATCAACAACATCTTCATCCTGTTTTACTGATTCTGCCTGCTCTGCATTTTCATTTTCTCCGGCAGCTCCTGTAGCACCGTCCTGAGAGGCCTGCTTATACATGGCTTCGGCAAGCTTATGGGATGCTTCGGCAAGAGCGTCTGTTTTTTGTTTTATAGTTTCTTTATCATCACTGTCTTGAACCTGTTTTAACGCCTCAATACCTTGTTCAATTTTTTTCTTTGTTTCTTCATCAACCTTGTCACCATGCTCTTTTAAAGTCTTTTCAGTTTGGTTGATCATGGCATCAGCAGTATTTCTTGCATCCACAAGCTCTTTCTTTGCCTTGTCTTCTTCTGCATGAAGTTCAGCATCTTTTATCATTTTATCAATATCTTCGTCAGAAAGACCACTTGCAGCTGTGATGCGAATGGACTGTTCTTTACCAGTTGCTTTATCTTTTGCAGAAACAGCCACAATGCCATTTGCATCTATATCAAAAGAGACTTCAATCTGAGGTACACCTCTTGGTGCAGGTGGAATGTCTGACAGCTCAAACTGGCCAAGGGTCTTATTACCATTTGCCATCTCTCTTTCACCCTGAAGAACATGAATTGAAACTGCAGGTTGATTGTCAGCAGCAGTTGAAAAAGTCTGACTCTTTTTAGTTGGAATTGTTGTATTTTTCTCAATCAATTTTGTCATAACACCGCCAAGGGTCTCAATCCCAAGAGAAAGAGGGGTTACATCAAGAAGAAGTACATCATTTACATCACCCTGCAACACACCTGCCTGAATAGAAGCACCCATTGCAACAACCTCATCCGGGTTCACACCTTTATGGGGTTTTTTACCAAAAATCTTTTCTACTCTCTCCTGCACTGCAGGCATACGAGTCATACCACCAACCAATACGACTTCGCTCATCTCACCTTTAGCCATACCAGCCTCTTTCATGGCTGTGATACATGGCTTTTCAAGGTTGTCAAGAAGATCACTTACAAGGGATTCAAGTTTTGCCCTTGTCAGCTTAACATCAAGATGTTTTGGTCCGGAAGAATCAGCTGTAATAAACGGAAGGTTTATACTTGTTTCAACAGCATTGGAAAGCTCCATTTTGGCTTTTTCTGCAGCTTCTTTTAAGCGCTGGAGCGCCATTTTATCTGATCTTATATCAATGCCCTGATCTTTATTAAATTCATCGGCAATATAATCAATAATTCTCAAATCAAAATCTTCGCCACCCAAATGGGTATCACCATTTGTTGATTTTACCTCAAAAACTCCATCACCAATTTCAAGTATTGATATATCAAAGGTTCCACCACCTAAATCAAAGACTGCTATTTTTTCTTCACCTTTTTTATCTAAACCATAGGCAAGGGCTGCCGCAGTAGGCTCGTTTATTATTCTTTTAACATCAAGACCTGCTATTTTACCTGCATCTTTAGTTGCCTGGCGCTGGCTGTCATTAAAGTAAGCAGGAACTGTAATTACAGCTTCTTTTATTTCTTCACCAAGGTATTCTTCAGCAGTTTTTTTAATATTTGCCAGTATAAAAGATGATACCTCGGCCGGGCTATGCTGTTTCCCCTTGAGGTTAATCCTTGTATCACCATTGGATGCCTTCCCAATTTTATAAGGAAGGACCTTTTTATCAGCCTGAATTATGTCTGAATCATATTTTCTTCCTATCAATCTTTTTACACCAAAGATAGTATTTTCAGGATTTGTGATTGCCTGTCTTTTAGCTGTTTGTCCTACAAGGCGTTCACCGCTTTCAGTTATTGCTACAACAGACGGTGTAGTACGCGCACCTTCTGTGTTTGTTATGATTTTAGCTTCTCCTGCTTCCATTACTGAAACGCAAGAATTTGTTGTGCCAAGATCAATCCCTATTATTTTACTCATATTCCCCCCTTGAAAATATATTGAAATTTTTAATTAGTATTCTCTTTTTCTTCTTCTTTAACCTTTTTTTCTTCAGGTTTTTTTGAAACAATCACCATTGATGGTCTTAAAAGCCTGCTATGGAGAGTGTAACCTTTTTGAAGTTCTTTTATTATAGTGTTGGCAGGGCAGGAATCAGACTCTTCCTGAGTCACTGCCTGATGAAAATTCGGATCAAAAATCTCTCCCTCAGCTTTTAAAGGCTTTACCTCAAACGCCTCAAAAATCCTCATCATTTCTTTATGAGTCATTTTGATTCCATCAAGAAGACTTTTATTCTCTGAACTTTCCTCAGATGTATCAATTGCACGCTCCAGGTTATCAACAACAGATAGCAATTGTTTAAGCAAAGTTTCGTTTGCAAATCTTCTAAAATCCTGAGTTTCTTTAAGTGATCGTTTTTTATAATTCTCAAATTCAGCTGAAAGCCTCAGAGCGCGATCTTTTTCTGCTTCAACCATAGCTTTGAGTTCGTGTATCCCAGGCTCTTTTATTTCTTCTTTTTCTGTAGAGTCTTTACTGGCTCTCACATTTTTTTTTGATTCTGCTTTTTTTTCTGCTTCTTTTTTCTTTTTTTTAACCAAAATGTTCTCCTAAGATTCTTCCAATAGAACAAAATAAATTTCTTTTATGTGGTGAAAATAAGACTAATTAGGAGCATGTCAAGATATAAACCATGGATTTGAAAAGAAAAATTGAAAATTTTAGAAAAAAATCCGACTGGAGGTTGAGTTGACAATATTGCATGACCGGAATCAATCCACGACATAGAAAAATTCACTTATCGCTGCTTCCTTCCGGACCTGACGAGGTTCATGATTTTCTATTACGCGGCGACCAATCAGAATACTTAAGCCACCCCAGCCTTACCCAGCCGGAAAGGTTTTTATACTCGATTTTATCTTTTTTTTCAAGAAGATTTATTTTTTTACATTTATTGAAAGAATCGTAAGTTTATATTAGAATACTAAGTACTGATTTAACATGAATATGCAATTACCCTTGATAAGCTCTGCTTTTAATGTTATTTTTTAAAATAAAGCTTACAGATACTTTTACAGGAGAAAAAAATGAGTGAACTTATTAAAGATGGAGATCAAGCCACAATAAAACCCGGTATAGATGTTGTCGCCTCCATGGCTGAAGATTTTAAAAATGAGCTTCTCTCAGCAATAAATGATTCTAAAGAAGATTTTATTATTGACCTGGAAAGCGTTGAGATGGTCGACTCCGTTGGAATTGGTGTCATCATTGCCGCACATAACACTTTAAGCCAGGATGGCAGGGATCTTAAAGTTATTAATGTTATCAAAGATGTTTACGGTCTCTTTACTACCATGAGACTTAATAGAAGATTTTCAGTTGAAGAAGCTTAAACAAAACAAAGGAGTGAAATGCATATAAGACCAATATATTTATATGCAATTTTGTGTTGCTTTATTTTATCATTTCCTGCCTGTAGTAATGAAGAGGATGATTTTGATGGTGTGGGCAGGCTAATTTCCTCACGGAATGCAGCGCGATATGAAAAAGCTGAACAAGCAAAGAAAAAAAAGCCGCCAAAAGCTCAAAACCAGAATCAGAATAAAGAGCCAGCTCAAATACAGGAGAAAAAGAAGCCCGAGAAAAAGAAAGTCACCTCTGAAATGTTATATGAAGAAAAAATAAAGATTGTGAGCTCTTCCTCTGACAGAACTCTTGGTATTGGAACAGCATATCTTAATAAAGACGGAAAAATTATACAAATTAAAATAAAACGGGATTAGGTTGGTTCATCATCTGCATCTGAACCTCCGGGAAGGTCTGTAAGATTTTTTATAACAGCTTTCTGATTTTTTATTGTTACTTGAAGCTTTGCCTTTAATGTTTCGTATTCTTTGATTTGAATTTCATAAGTCTTGTTTTTCTCTCTTGCTTCAAACAGAGCATTTGTATCATCTTCACGCTGCCCTTCAAGAATCACAGTTCTTTTTTTCATCTGCATAACTTTTGCTTTATATTTATCAATAACCTTCATGAATTTTTCTGTTACTTTCTTCTCTACAGATTTTGTTAATGCGTGGGTCATGGTGATATTCATAAATTCAGCAACAAGGGCGACAACGGTAACAAAAATAAGACCGCTTGCCTGCATGAAATATAAAATACTTACAATAATTATAGAGGTTAAAAAAACCATTTATTTTATTCGGCAATATCGATTAAGGTACCAGTCATTTCATCAAAAGCCCGAGCCATTTTAACATTTGCCGCAAAACCATTTTGAGTTATAATCATGGAAGAAAATTCTTCGGCAAGGTCAACATTGGAAAGCTCCTCACCAGTAGCCGATAAGTAACCGGGAGTATCTATCCGGGTGAAATCCACTTTGACACCCTGTCCATTATCTTGTTCCGTCAAAAGAACGCGACTTTTCTTATAACCAACAGATTGACTGTTTGCGATATTATTAGCAATGGAAGCCATTTTTGTTCCAAACGCTTTAATAGCTGAAGCTGTACTTCCCAATCCTTGAACAGACATAAATACCTCCACTAATTAAACTTTGCTAATACTTTATTTATACCTCTTAATAATATCGGTGTCAATGAATCATAACTTGACCGGAATATTTGCACGAATGCAGTTTATTCTACCTGACAGTACTTATGCCATTACTCATTCTGGACGGTTAGGTCGTTTTCTTCTTTCGATTATCACGCACCAGGTAAGAATTGCTATTGCCACGTTTTAATTCAAAGAGATCAATAGCTTTAAATAAGCTGCTTAAATTTTTATAGCCATAGTTACGTGTATCAAATGAAGTTTTATTGGATATATGAGCTCCAACAGGACCAAGGGCTGCCCACCCATTATCTTCTTCTGTGGCATCAATTGCCTGGCGCAACAAATTAATTAGTTTTGTATCAGATTTAATACTCTTTTGCTTTGGTTGCGCAGCTCCGTTTGATTTTACCTCTTCATCCAGGTATAGAAACTTAGAACAGGCATTTACAAATGGCATTGGTGCTTTTCGTTCACCAAAGCCAAACACAACTTTTCCTTCTGATAATGCACGTGTGACCATTGGTGTAAAATCACAATCAGACGATACAAAACACATGACATCTATCGCTTTTGTGTACAAGACGTCCATTGCATCAATAACCAGAGCGATATCAGAGGCATTTTTGCCTTTAACCATGTCGAATTGCTGAATAGGTTGTATAGCATATTCGTGAAGTATCTCTTCCCATGGTTTCAACGTTGGAGATTTCCAGTTGCCATACGCTCTTCGAATTGTAACCACCCCATATTTTGCTACTTCAGTAAGAATATCTTCAAATTTATTAGCAGGCGCATTATCTACATCAATAAATAATGCAATTTTTTGTTTTTCTTCTTTCATGATAGGTCACATTCCCTTTCAACTTAATGTCTGCCGGACGCAAAGATCACTGGTTGCTGTGGGTTTTCCAGAAACCTTGTTTATATTAATAATTTTGTTAACCCAAAACTTTGTAAAGCGGCTCAGTCCCCTGCAATCCGGTGAATCGCCATGTTAGCTATCATTGTTTAAATCTTTGCGGAACCCTTTTATAGCTTTTATGAATTCCTTTCTATTTCTGATTAAATTAACAAACATTGTTAATGAAAGCCCCCATACAGGAGCAGTTAGATAACCTTGAATTCCCCCTGATAGCCCAGCAATTTTTCCATAGTTAGCATCACATAGTTCTAAAAACTCATTATATTCTGTCAAATTTACTTGGTCTATAAAAGATTGAATACTATCTGGGTCATCCAAATCAATCACAGGAATATGTAGCCACATCGCTTTTGTTATCTTTGATAGACACTCAGCAGCAAGTTTTGTGTTTGTAAGGGTATCCCCGCCTGTTGATAGAAGATTATGGTTCCGCGCAATTAAACGGTGTACTTCAATAGAAGCGTGTGACAGTATATCCTTAGATGCCTTATATTCCTTTATTTTCCCCTGGTTGTATTTAATTGAAAATTTTGCATCAGCGGTTGATGCACCGTTTTGAATTTTATTCAAAATTTCAACCAGTGATTCAATAAATAAACTTATAGTCGTTATATTATTAGAAACAACTGCAAAAAAACTTTCAATTTCAGTAGCAGCTTGAACCTTTAACTGCGTTTGCATTTGGCTGCGCCAATTAATAGTAGCTGTATGGAAAGCAACAACAAATCCAACAACAGTAACAAATGAAGAAATTAAAACAACTTTATATTCTGATGGTAGTTCAATTGCCCACAATACCAATTCTGAAAAGGTAAAAGGGCTAATTGAAGTACATGTCGCAACATAAATATAAAGACCAAGCATTAAAAACACTGCACCATACACTGATTTAAAAAGAAACCGTACAATCAATGCAATTGCAAATAACCCATAGAAGGTTGGTATGGAAATGGAGGGTGGAAATTTTTTCAAAAAAGCAACTACCATTTATATATCCATATTAATAGCTAACGCAAAGATCTCTGGTTGCAGGGGATTGCCCAGTAATCTTGTTAATGTTAATAATTCTGTTAAACCAAAACTTTTCATAGCGGCTCAGACCCCTGCAATCCAGTGAATCGCCATGTTAGAGCGTGTTAAAACTTGGTAGAGTTGCTGCACTAATTACAGATACCATACCTCGACCCTCAAGTTCCATACTATTTTTATATTTTTTTGGTGATATAATACAGGATCCATCTTTTGCTTCTAATACATCTCTTATAGTAAGAACAATTGTTGGATGAGCAAGTTGCCTTAAGAGTTCTTGCGACAAGCATACTATAGTATCGGTCTCACATGTTGGTTTGAGATCGTTGATTGAGTTGAGGTTTGCTTCAGCTTGATAAAGTAGAATCCATCTGATTCGTTTATCTCTGGTTTCATCACTTATATCCCTTCTATATATACAATAGGGGGCGGGATTGTCATGAAATGATTCTGATAGTTGAATCCCACCTTCATGTATATATGTAGTATAGCTTGAACTAAATATTTCAATTTCAGCATTAATTTCTTCTTTAATCTCCCTAATTAATGCCTCTTTAAATGTTTCTGAGCCATCAGTTTTTCCACCGACTGCCTGTAATTGTAACTTTTCTTTTGCCACATATCTTTCAGGAACAGAAAAAATATACAGAGAATCATATTTTAGGATTGCTGTAACTGATACAGGAAAAGACTCTTTTATAAAATCGTTTAAATAGTATGTATTTGGTGTAAATTCAATCCACTTATTATCAAAAAACTTTTTAAATGTATGGTATACGGAATTATCAGTTTTTTTAACTTTTATTATAGGAGCCTTTTCTGAATTGCTTGATCGAAAAATATACGGCTGAACATAACAATGATTCTCAAATAAAAATATTCTACAATAATAACCTTCATGATGAGCTCTTGTTTCGAATATACCAATATTATACAATGCCGATAGTTGCTTCCCCGATTGTTCAACGCTCGTCAAATCAAGCTTCCACTCTTCTAACTTTCCCTTACTCCTTTTTAGAGCTTGCTTTGAAGACAAATATGGTGTTCGTACACTTGAGTGCAGGATTCTAATTCTGTCCGGTGATTGATTTTTTTTAAGATGTTTGTAAAATATGCCTTTCCCTGACAATATTTCTCTGCCGATTTGAACAAATATTGATATATCTTTACTTGTTGATAAATCATTACAGATATCTTCAATACATGAATGCATGTTGGGATATATATGTTCTATGTTATTGTCGGCATAAAGGTTTAGAAGTTTTTTAGCGGTTAAATTATTTATTTCTTGGTTCACTTCCTTTTTAAAAAAAAATTTTGCAACTTCCCACCCATATGTTCTAAATACGACAAATATAATGACAAATAGTGTTATGATGGTAAATAGATAGCCAAAAAGCATATCTGAGTAGATTAGAGGTTCTCCAGCAATCTTTTTTAGTAAAATTAGGATTGCGTGTGAAAAGGAACTTGTCAGAATTGCAATTAGAAAAGCTATAATACTTTTGTTCTTCATAATTTTATCTCTGTGTCGCTCTAACTGTGTTGATAGATGAAAAATCTCCCAGTTATCACCTATTAGGATGAAAAATCCTCCCATCTATTGAGATATTAGTACCAAAACATGGAAAAATCCCTATTGACCTTCCCATTTTTCTCAATACAGGATGAAATTATAGAAGTCAATTAAAATTTAAATTTGATAAGTGCATATCAGAAATATTGTTTATATTGTTTGATTCTATCTGCAACTGCCAGTGCAGGTCTGTTTGCCTTGTAACGACCGAATTGGCTGCGATTTTTTTAAAAGTTCAAAGGACCTGGAATGCTAAAACCACGGACTGCCCGAGGACACACCTGTACCGAGTTTCCGTGGTTTAATGGAAGGTCTTTTAGAACTTTAAAAAATCGTTCAGTCTTTAGGGAGTGCAAGGTGAGTAGGCCTGCACGGGTATTTGTAGTATGTGTATATATAATTAAATTAAAGCGGCACACATAAGATAAGTCTGCGTGCCGCTTTTTAGTAGATATTATTCTTTAGAAGTCCAGAGTTTTCTGAAGTTCGTCAACTGAAAAATCCCATGTCTTATTCTGTGGTGGGAGTTCTTCATTGAACATTTCAGGTAATTGATCATCTAATTTTGTAAATCCTGCTTTTTTATTAAATTCTTTTTCGTTATTAAGTATTGATTTACCAAGAGCTACAACATCATCTCCTGTTAAAGAAAGACCATATTGTGCATTTAGCATGTCAACAATTGTCTGAACACCATCCTCATTATCAAGAACTGCAAAGGCAACAAAAATACAAAGCCCTGCTGCATCTAAAGCAGCAGTTGCAATTTGAAGGCCTTGAGAAAGCTCAACATTTCCAGCTTTCTTCAAGCCGTCAATGTTCCCACCAACTCCGAGAATATTTGCTGTAACACCATAGCCTGCAGTATGATCAGCACCCATTGGAGTTGTTGCATATGTAACACCAACTCCTTTTACAATCCTTGGATCATAGGCTGGAAGCGACTGGTTTTTAACAACAGGAACCCTGTCAATACCTAATGTATCTCCTACAAATTTTGCACCACTACCAAGAATTTTACCTTCATAAGCTTTTGTACCAACCTTTTTCAAAAGCTCTATAGCACCTTTCCCATCTCCCCACTCAAGCATACCACCTTCCATTGCAATGCCAAGAGCAACACCTGTTTCTATGGTATCAAGTCCAAAGTCATCACAAAGTCTGTCCAGCATAGCAATATCATCAATATCTCTAATTAATGTATGCGCTCCCATTGCCCAGATAGTTTCATATTCAAAGCCTGTGGTAAGTACTTTCCCGTCTTTATCATTGTATACATTGGAGCATTTTATAGTACATCCGGGGTGGCAGCCTTCTGTTGTAACACCACCTCTTGCTTCAATATTCTCGGCAACTTTTTCACCACTTATATCCTGAGCATGTTCCCATCGGCCTTCTCTGAAATTTTTTGTGGGGAAACCTCCTGCTTCATTAACAACATTTACAAGCACTGCAGTACCAAGAGCTGGAAGCCCTTCTCCTGAAACAGGATGCTCCTTGAGCATTTGAACCCATCTTTTATTGGCAGCTTTAAAAGCTTCCTTGTCTTTCATTGCAAGCCTTGAAGCATCAGAGTCATCAATAACAATAGCCTTTATTTTTTTAGAACCCATAACAGCCCCAAGTCCACCTCTTCCCAAGGCACGTCCTGGTCTTCCGTTCATATCAGCCTGCTGTATGCTGGCAGCTTTAAGGCATTGCTCTCCTGCCTGACCAATACAGAGAAGACCAGTGTTTTTCCCATATTTACTCCATAATGTCTCCATTACTTCATATGTGCCTTTACCAACATACTCATCAGCAGAAAGAATCTCCACAGAATCTTTCTTTACAACAATCATTGAGTATCCATCGCCCTCAGGTTTGTCTTCAAGCACTATTGCACCAATGCCTAATCTTGCGAGTTTTTGTGCGACAAGCCCGCCTGAGTTAGATTCCTTAATTCCACCTGTGAGTGGTGATTTTGCTCCGGCTGAAAGCCTTCCTGAACTTGCTGCCGGTGATCCTGCAAGAAGACCTGGAGCAAAAACAAGCTTGTTAAATTTTGAAAGAGGGTGGGAAGTTGCAGGGACTTCGTCCAATATCATTTTTGATGTAAGTGCTCTACCGCCAAGTCCTGCTAAATCTCCTGACGGCTCTTCAAATTTGTAATTTTTTTCTTTTGTATTAATTCTTAGAATCCCCATTCTTGCCTCCACTTTTAAAAATTAATGTTAAAAATAATTTTTCTTTTTTCTGCCAGCCGGCGCCATTTTCACAAGCCGAGGATCGAATCTGGCAATTATTTCAACTAAGTCCTTTTGCTGATCCATTATTTCCTCAATATTCTTGTATGCCATAGGAGCCTCATCAAGCCCGGCAGATATTAATGTTACTTGTTTTTGTTTTAATAATTTATTGAGATCCTTAAATTCAAGCTGCTTTTTAGCAGCCTTTCTGCTCATTTTCCTGCCAGCCCCGTGAGCAGCTGAATTAATTGAAAGCTCATTTCCCTTGCCTCTTACAATAAACCCGGGAGATGCCATTGATCCGGGTATTACACCAAGCACTCCTTTTTGTGCCGGAGTTGCTCCTTTACGATGTACAATATACTCTCTATTGCCTATTTTCTCTTTAAACGCAAAGTTGTGATGATTTTCAACAAAGCATAATACTTCTTCTCCCAAATAGTTGAGAACAGAATTATGGATAATCTCATGGTTTGCAGAAGAATATTTTCCCATAAGCTCCATGGCTTTAAAGTATTCCTGCCCCTCTTCTTTGTCCATACCAAGCCATGCAAGATTGTGCAAGCTTTTTGGCAACTCATTGTGCATTTTTTTTGCAAGAGAACTATAATATTTTGCGATATCAGCCCCTGTACCACGGCTTCCGCTATGGGTTAAAAATGCAAGGTATTCTCCTTTTTTAAGACCAAGCTCTTCTTTTGTCACAGTAAGAGTCCCAAATTCTGCAAAATGATTTCCAGCACCACTTGTTCCAAGCTGTTTATAAGCTTTATCTTTCAGTGATTTTACCTGTTTACAAAAAGACCAGTCCTCATCCATAACTTTATGTTGTTTTGGTTTTGAAAACTCCTTGCCAACCCCGAACATGGTCTCTTTTTCAAGAGCAATTTTGTAGATTCCTCTATTTTTCTGATATTCTGAAACAGAAGTAGAAACAATGCTGATTCTCATTCTACAGGCAATATCAACACCAACGGCATAGGGAATAACCGCATTATCTGTTGCAAGAACTCCTCCAATGGGAAGGCCATACCCTAAATGTGCATCAGGCATAAGTGCACCTTTTACAGATATTGGCAGACTTAATGCGTCGTCCATCTGTTTCAATGCAGCAGGGTCAATGTTTTTTCCAAAAGAGACATATCCTTTCATATTAAAACCAGCTCTTTTACTTTTTAACCTTTATATATTTTAAGGCTGTAATTGTCTTCTTTATCAGAAGCGTTGATTTCTTTGACAATTACCTTTTTATAATCTTTTAGAAGTATTTTTTCAGAAAAAACCCCTTTAACAATTGTAGTCTCCGAGGCTTTTACTTTTATGTTTATTTCAGATTTACCTTTTTTACCTGATGCCCAGTTTAGAAGTATTGTGCGGTCTCTCTCAAGCTCAGCAATGCTTTTCTCAATTCCGGGTTCAATCTTTTTAATTCTATTTTCAACACGCTTCAGTTGGAATTCAATCTTCTTTTTATTACTATTTAAAGCTTTTAGAGAACTGATACTTATTTTTAGCTTGTTGTTTAGCTTATTGAGTAAAATTATGGTCTTTTTATCTTTTTCTTTTTTTCCAGATATCTGGTTCTCAAGTTTTTTTTTCTTTTTTTCAGTATTATCATGAAAGCGTTTAAGCTGAATCATTTTTTCAAAAATTTGATCTGCTTTCTTTTTACTCTCCTCTTTCTGATCTTTTAGCCCATTAAATTCTGCTTTGACTTGTTCAATTTCAGCATCAATGTTTTCAGACTCAAGTAAAATATGATCATCTCTCCCTGCTGATAAGGTGCATGGCTCTGTTACTCTGCTTCCTGAACCACCAATAGTAATTGAATTCTTTGCAGAAATATTTGAAGCAATTATTCTTGCGCCCGGACATTTTAATTCTCCGCTTATTATTATTTTAGAATCTATGATCTCATGCTGAACAATCACATCTCCAAACGCTTTTATTGTTGAATTTTTAATATACTTTGCATTAATACTGCCCTGGCATCTTATTTCTGCACCAGTAATGCCCAGAGAGACACTTACGTTGCCATGGGCTTCAAGAGTTGTTCCCCGAATTTCAGTTGCTTTTAAATTACCCGCAGTTACAGGGTAGGCATCACTTAATGTCCCTGAAATATTGATATCAGCATATTCTTCTATTTTACCATATCGTAAATCAGCATCTTCAAGAATATTGATTTTAGGATGAATATAAAACCTGTTCTTAACTGAAAGTGAAGGTCTGCCAGTTTTTTTGGCAAATACCTTTTTATTGTCTTCTGACAGCCTTGCGCCAGAACCACATCGAATGAAAGAAACCGGTACATATCTAAGTTTATCTGGTTCAATTAGATTGCCAAAAATGTCCTTACCCTTCAGCTCTTTGCCGAAAATCTCCTGCTCGGCAAGAGGATTTCCTTTTTTTATCTGCTCTTGTTCAATATTATTCTTTTTAAAAAAATATTTAATCTCTTCGATTTTTTGTCTTACTGGAAAAGTTCCCCGGGCAACAGGAAAAGAAGTATACTCTTTGTCAATGTAACACTGAATAATTGAATCAGAGAAAATACCGTGCTTTATTCTTTCTTGTTCAAGCTTATTTTTGATTTTATGGAGATCAATATCCTGATCATTGCTTTTATCTTTCTTAATTAGTGCAAGGGCCTCCATATTATCATCAGAAACTGCAAAAGAAATATTAGAAAGGAAAGGTGTTACAGCCTTCTTTTGCTCGACTGCTATAATATCTTTTTGCTCATGGGAAATTATGCCTTTATTGACTAAAACATCTCCAAGCAGTGTTCTTTTCTTTATTTTTTCAAATTCTCTCTGTTCTTCAAGTATTTGATCGCGCTGGTTTAAAGTAATAACCTTAGATTCAACAAGTATATCTCCAATGAGCTTTTTCAGTTTTAACTTTTTAAACGCGTTCTTCTGAACTAAAAGAGCTTTTTCAATATCTTGTTTTGCTGCAAATCCTTTTTCAACAGCTATTTTTCCGAACTCAACTCCTTGTTTTTGAATTATATAATAGTCCTGAATAAGCTTGAGCAAACCAATCTGATATTCTGTTACAAATTCCTGATCTAAAAGAATATCATTAAATGAAGATTGGTTTGCTCTTTTGTAATAAAGCTTATTTACAAGTTCAAGTTCATTCTTTTTTATGGTTCCATACCTGTACGCAAGTGTTGCAATATTTGGTATGTCAGATATTGGTTCCATAATATTTTATTTTTTTATTATGCGCTCTCTTTCTTTTTCCCTGGTAATAAAAGGTTTAATAAAACACCTAGTACGCCTGCAAGCCCTATCCCCTGAAGTGAAAACTCACCTGCTGAGAAACTCATTCCACCTATACCGAATATGAGTATAAGAGCTACTATTGAAAGATTGCGAGCTTCCATAAGATCATCTTTTGATTGCACAAGTGTGTTTAAACCAATTACCATAATTGCACCAAAAAGAAGAAGCATTATTCCACCCATTACAGGTGCTGGAATTGTCTGAAGTATTGCTCCAAGCTTTCCTATAAATGCAAGCAGGATAGCTGCTATTGCAGCCCATGTCATAATAGCCGGGTTAAAAACTTTTGTTAGGGCCACAGCACCTGTAACTTCAGAATAAGTTGTATTTGGCGGCCCGCCCAACATTGATGCAAAAGAAGTAGCGACACCATCTCCTAACATTGTATTCTGGATTCCGGGGTCTTTAAGATAATCTTTTCCTGTTACTCCGCTTATGGCAACAATATCACCAAAATGTTCAATGGCCGGTGCAATTGCAATGGGAACAATAAAAATAACTGCCTGCAGATTCCATTCAGGCATAACAAAACTTGGCATTGCAAACCAGGATGCCTTTGCAATAGGTGAAAAATCAACAATTCCAAAAAAAAGTGAAAGAATATATCCCACAATTATGCCGCTGATTATCGGTATAAGTTTCATAAAGCCCTTACCGAGTATTGATACAAGAACAGTAGTTGCAAGAGCTGAAAGCCCGATTATCAAAGCAGTTTTTTCAGGAAAGAGTACAAAAGAGCCATCTCCTGTTTTTCCCATGGCCATATTTACTGCAACAGGAGCAAGAATAAGACCAATAACCATTATCACAGGACCTGTAACAACAGGAGGAAGAACTTTTTTAATAATACCGCTTCCCTGCCATCTTACAAGAAAACTCAAAAGTATATAAACAACACCAGCTGCTGCAAGGCCGCACATAGTTTGCGGGATACCCCATTTGGCAACTCCATACATAATCGGAGGGAGAAATGCGAAAGAAGAGGCAAGGAATATTGGAACTTTACCTTTGGTTATGACTTGAAAAATAAGGGTTCCGACACCTGCGGTGAAAAGTGCAACATTAGGATCAAGCCCCGTAAGAAGTGGAACAAGAACTAATGCGCCAAAAGCCACAAAAAGCATTTGCGCACCCAAAAAACAATCCTTGATTCTAAAATTGTAAGTTGTTGATGTTTGAGTTGAATTGTCCATAAGTTTTCCCTGTTGTTAAGTGTTTTTATTTAGTTCCAAATATTTTATCCCCTGCATCTCCAAGACCAGGGAGAATATAACCTATATCATTGAGCTTTTCATCAACAGAAGCTACATAAATATCAACATCAGGATGTTTTGCTTCAAGAGCTGCTATTCCTTCCGGAGCTGCAACAAGAAAAAGACCTTTTATTGTTTTGCATCCTGCTTTTTTCAAGGCATCTATAGTTGCAATAAGAGTACCTCCTGTTGCAAGCATAGGGTCCAATATCAGGGCAATTCTTTCATCCATTGCGCTTGTCATTTTAATATAATATTCAACAGGCTTCAGCGTTTCCTCATTCCTATAAAAACCAACCACACTTACTTTGGCAGAAGGGATAAGATCAAGCACGCCATCCATCATACCTACTCCAGCCCGTAAAATCGGAACAATAGTAATTTTCTTCCCTTTTATCTTTTCGACTTCTACCTCTCCTGCCCAGCCATCTATAACTTTTTTTTCAGTATCTAAATTTTTTGTAGCTTCATAGGTTAAGAGCCGAGCTATCTCGGAAGACAGGTCTCTAAAGTCTTTTGTGCTGATTTTATCTCTTCTCATAAGTCCCAGTTTATGCTTTATCAGCGGATGATTCTCTACGTAGACAGTCATATTATTTCCCCTTATTATTTCCTTGTATAATTTAACAAGCCATAATCTATTAAATTTTGAATGGTCTAGGAAAATTTAGTAAAAATAGAAATAATAGTCAAGAAAATTCATGGTAAAAAAAAAGAAAGTTTAATTGATATTATTCTTATTATATGAAAAAAGAATATAGATGACTCAAAAGGAAGAATATATAGAAGTTGCTGTATTGTTGCCAGTTTACAATACATATACATATAGAATTCCTGAAAGATTAATTAGCATTGTTTCTCCGGGGATGCGCGTGCTTGTTCCCTTTGGTAAAAGAAGAGTTACAGGTTATATTCTTGGGAAGAGTTCAAAGCCAAAAAAATTCAAAACAAAATTAATATTTGATATTTTAGATGATATCCCTCTTTTTCCGGAACCGATGATTCAATTTTTTAAATGGATCAGTGATTACTATATTCATCCCATCGGTGACGTCATAAAAACAGCTCTTCCTTCAGGGCTTGATCAACATGATGTTTCCATGCTTTCAATAACAACAAAAGGGAAAAATCAATTTACTAAAAAAAAACTTTCTCCCGGGGAATCTGAAATAATTGATATCCTGAACAATCATAACGGACAAATATCTTTAAAAGTCCTAGTAAAAAAAAGCCAGAATCCAAGTATAAATAATCTTATCAGAAAAATGGAAAAAGCAGATCTGCTTTCAAGAACTTATAAGCTTGCAAAGGATAAAACCAAACTGAAAAAAGAAAAATTCATCCTTTTCTCTGATTCCCCTTCAAAAAAAATAATACTTTCCAAAAAAAGAAAAGAAATACTAAGTATTGTTAAAAAGGAAAAAGAAATATCCCTTACAAAACTAAAACAACAAGTCCCCACAGCGCCAAATCTTATAAAACCTTTAAATGAAGCAGGCTATCTTCAAATAATTGAGAAACAAGTCTTTCAGGATCCCTTTGGAGACGTAATAGACCCTGACACTCCGCCCCATCTCACAAAGGAACAGGATCATGTTGTAAATCTTGTCAGTAACAAAATGGAGAATGGATTCCAAAGATACCTTCTTTCCGGTGTAACTGGCAGTGGAAAAACTGAAGTTTACCTGCGCCTTGTTGCAAAAGCCCTGGAAATAAACAAAACAGCCCTTGTTCTTGTCCCTGAAATTTCTTTGATCTCCCAGACAGAACGAAGATTCAGGGCAAGATTTGGTAACAAAATAGCTGTGCTCCACAGCGCTCTTTCAAACAGTGAACGCCTGGATCAATGGCGCCATATAATGCAAAATAAAGCCTCTGTAGTCATCGGTGCAAGATCTGCCCTTTTTGCACCTCTTCAAAATTTGGGAATAATTATTGTAGATGAAGAACATGATACTTCATATAAACAGGAAAGCGGCTTACGATACAATGCAAGGGATTTATCTGTTGTAAGAGCCCAGATGAATGATATTCCTGTAATTCTTGGTTCTGCAACTCCATCAATACAATCATACCATAATGTCCGCACAAACAAGTTTGAAGAACTTAAACTTGAAAACCGGGTTAATAAACATCCTTTGCCCAAAATAACCCTTGTTGATTTAAAAAAACATAAAGACTTTACAGGTTTTCAAAGGCTGATTTCACCCATGCTTTCAAAAGCAATAAGCGAATGTCTCATTAGAGGCGAACAGGCATTAATTTTCCTTAACAGAAGAGGCTTTTCAACATTCCCGGTATGTGAATCCTGCGGCGAAGCAGTAAAATGCAAGTTTTGTGAACTTACCATGACTTTTCACAAAGGATTGAATGAATACAGATGCCATCTCTGCGGTTTCTCATACTCAACAAGAATTAAGTGTCCTGACTGCGGATCATCTAAAATAAAACCTCTGGGCTTTGGTACTGAAAAAATAGAAACAATGCTTTTAACTCTTTTTCCTGACGCCAGAATCGCAAGGATTGATCAGGACACAACCAGGAAAAAAGGACAGCTTGTATCGCTTTTAAAAAAAATAAAGAACCGCACTGTAGATATTATTGTGGGCACGCAAATGCTTGCCAAAGGACATGATTTTCCGTTTATTACACTTGTGGGCATAATATGTGCTGATCTTTCCCTTAATTTTCCTGATTTCAGGTCATCGGAGAGAACGTTTCAACTCTTAGCCCAGGTTGCAGGAAGAGCTGGCAGAGGCAAACAAAAAGGAAAAGTTATAATGCAGACCTATAATTCTGATCATTTTGCTATTCAGGCATCAAAAAATCAGGATTTTGTTGAGTTTTACCAAAGCGAAATTCCTTTTAGAAAAGCTTTGCTATACCCACCATTTGCAAAAATAATTCAATTAAAAATCTCCGGCACAAATGCTTCAAAGGTGCAAAATCATGCTTTAATGCTCGGTCAAATACTAAAATCAATGCTCGAAAACGATAACAATCTGAAAAACACTGTCCAGATTTTAGGGCCCATAGAGGCAGGGATACCAAAAATAGCCACGCGTTTTAGATGGCAAATCCTCATCAAAGGTATAAATATTTCCACATTAAACAAACTTGTAAGAAATCTTATCTCGCAAAAACAAGTAAAATCAGAAAAGCATGTAAGCACAACTATTGATGTTGACCCATATTCCATGCTTTAATGCATTCACTTATAAACTAAACAGAAGGAGAAAATAATATGAACACGGAACAGATTATAACTCAAATAACTGAAATCGCAGTTGCCTACGGTCCAAAAATAATTGGAGCCGTTCTAGTATGGATCATTGGATCCTGGGTTATCAAAATAATAACTGGTGGCTTTGGTAAAGCCATGGATAAGAGTAAAACTGATAAATCTCTAAAGCCTTTTCTAAAAGGAATTGCAGGTGCCGCCCTGAAGATCATGCTCGTTATTACCGTGTTAGGCATGCTTGGTATTAAAATGACTTCATTTATTGCTATTCTGGCGGCAGCAGGCCTGGCAATAGGCATGGCACTCTCCGGTACCCTGCAAAACTTTGCAGGCGGAGTAATGATTCTGATTTTTAAGCCCTTTAAAATAGGAGATTTGATTGATGCCCAGGGATATCTCGGAACTGTTCATGAAATTCAAATTTTCAACACTATTTTAAAAACCCCTGATAATAAAACTGTGATTCTGCCAAATGGCAGCTTATCAAACTCTTCAATGACCAACTATTCCACAGAAGACTTGAGAAGAGTTGACTGGACAATTGGAATAGGATACGGCGATGATGTCGATAAGGCAAAAGAGCATATTAAAAAACTATGCAACGAAGACTCACGAATTTTAAAAGACCCTGCAGTCATGGTTGCCGTCTCTGAATTAGCTGACAGCTCTGTAAATCTTGTTTGCAGAGCCTGGGCAACAAAAGAAGACTATTGGGATGTCTTTTTTGAACTTAATGAAAAAGTTTATAAAACTTTTGGAGATGCAGACCTAAACATTCCATTTCCTCAAATGGATGTTCATCTTCAAAAAGAGGATGATAATTCCTGATAATATCTGAAGTAACGACCGTAGCGACCGGCAGGGGATAGTGTAAAAATTTTCACTCATTCTCTGCCTGGGCTCTAATAGCACACTATTACTCAGAACCTGTCTTTATCTGATAAGTCCCATCCAGTCGTTTCCACATTTCTTCAAGAGTTTTATACAAAATCTCAACAGCTTTATCATATTCATTCTGTGACAATTCACCATTTTTGAATTTTGACTGAACTAAAAACAGTTCATTATCATACCACTTATCTGGGTCAAAATTATATGTCATGGCAATTCACAATAATATTTTTACTTTCTATTATTTTGATATTCTTCTTTTTGCCTATAGTTGACTGACTACTGAATTTAACAATTTTTCATTACGGTTTTCTTTATTTATAACCTTTTGGCTTAATTGATCGCACAATATCATTAATGAATCGACTTTGGCTACAATTCGTTTTTGTTCAGCCAAAGGGGGTATGAGAATCAATTTATTTAAAAACTTATTTCGATTTAAAGTTGGTACAGCAGTACTTGATGAGTACTTTGTGAAATCAAATGCTTTCAAAAAAAGGTACACATATTTTTTACTATTACCACAATAATCTTCACCATATAAAACTGTATTTAAAGGCCAGTGCTTTCCTTCTATATAGTGGGGTTTACCAGTTGAGCCAGACCGCCCAATCACCACTCCTTCTTCAACGATATACTCATTATGATAGCCATTAATGCCACCAGAAGAAGCTACTACATAACGACCTTTCTTTCTTTTTCTTTTAGGTAAATCATGTCCTCTTTTCAAAAGGCAGAGGTTAAAGAACTGACTTTTAACCCAATTTTTTGGTGTTTTTTTATCTTCAAATATTACTTGAGTTACCTCTTTTAGAAATTTCTTTCTACCTGTTTGTATTTCATCTTGATTTTTAAAAGATTTAAGAATTTCTTTTTTCTGAGACTCAACTACTGTATGCGCATTTCGCCAATCTTTGGTCAGTTTTCCCTGTACTGCAAGTTGTAGAATGGACTGTTTTAAGTCATTTACATTTTCCGATGTGTTGTACAGCAGATCAAAGTTTTTTGTAATATGATTCCAGTTTTTATTAAAATCCTGCTTTGTGATAGAGCTGTGCAGTTCGTGTAGAGATGCTTTGTTGAGTTTCAGTTTTTTCTCTGTTTTTTCCTGTTGTTGCTTTTCAAGGTCATCACATAATGCCATTAAGGAATCGACTTTAGCAACGATTCGTTTTTGCTCCGCTAATGGTGGTAAAGGAATTTCAAACAATTCTAATACCTTCTTACTTAATCCTTCACGAGCCATTCCTACTTGTCTACTCCAAACAAGATTTTGGATATATGGCGATATTATACAAAAATGTAGGTAAATACATATATCAGGTAATGTTGGACGAATAATAGAAACATGTTGGCTTACGTTAGCTTCTCCAATACTATCAGGATAGATTGTACAGCGTCCTAAAGAAGCTCCTGTAATATTTAATAAGATATCATTTGGTATTACAACTGTATTGAACATTTTGTTATGAATATTTTCTGGTATACAAGCAACACCACAAAGCTCTAATCCACTATTCCAAATATTTTGTGAACGTAAAAAAGGGATGCCTGATGCTATGTATACACTTTGCCCACCTCTTGGTGTACTGCCAGAACCTATTCTATTAGCCAATTCTCCCAACCGCACAAACTCCCATCCCGTCGGCAATTCAAACGGAGCATCATCTCCCTTGATCGGCTCCAGCGGTTTCTGTTTCTTAATCTTTCCTTCTTTAAGTAGCTGTCCTTTTTCTTTTTTAATTTTTTCAAGCAGAATGCTCGCAGGTTCATCTTTAGGGTTCTGGGGAACAAGTTTTCCTTGTACTGCAAGTTGTAGAATCATCTCACGTAGTTTTTTCACTCCGCCCGGAGCTTGAGCCAATATATCAAAATTATCAAACAAAAATTTCATTATTTAATATCCATATTTTCAGATTGTTTTTTGCAGATTCTTGCCGTGAAGGGTAATTCTGTATTTTTGGAGATGACTATTGGGTTTGTCGGGAATTGTCATTTCAATTAATTTGTCTTCAAGTGCTGGTCTAAGATAATTTTCCCTGAATGTAGGACGATGGGATAAGTTTAGTTTTTGCATCAGTTCCTTAGCTGAAAAAGGCTTTTTTAACAGGAGTGACAATAGCTTTTTGACTTGGTCGGTCACTTGGTCGGTCACTTGGTCGATATCAATGAGTTCTTTAAGAGCTAAACCTATTGAATTTAGCATAAATTCAATAAACAAGGTGGAATCTGCCTGTTGGTCTGATTTTGCAAGAACTTTGTAATAGTTGTCCTGATTGCTATGGATGACTGTTTCTACAGGCAGGTATGCAAAAAATTTCTTCCAGTGACTTAAAATAATTGTTTGCCACAGTCGCCCCATTCTCCCGTTACCATCCATAAAAGGATGAATGAACTCAAACTCATAATGAAACACCGAACTTGCTATAAGAGGGTGGGCCTCTGTGTTTTGAAGCCAGCCAAACAGATCATTCATCAAGCTTGATACTCTTGTTGCCGGGGGGGCGACATGAACAACTTTTTTACCTTTCATGATACCTACCTCACCATTGCGATAAATACCGCTTTTATTGACAAGTGATTCCATCAATAGTTTGTGAGCATAAAGCAGGTCTTTTTGGAGCAATGGGTTTAATTGTTCAAGTTTCTCATATACTGTAAAGGCATTTTTAACTTCCTTGATTTCCTTTGGTTCTCCCAATACTCTTTTTCCGTTTATAATAGCTGTTACCTGTTCAAGAGAAAGAGTATTGTTTTCTATGGCAAGAGAAGCATGGATTGTCCGTATCCGATTTGAGCGTCTAAGTTGCGGGACATGATTTGCTGAGTCTTCAATGGACAAACGCCCGATGATTTCACTTATTTGGGAAATCAATCGCACAATTTCTGCTGTAATATTATAGGGTGGAGTATAGGATGTGTGCTTTGTCAAATTTTGCCTCCAAGAGATGCCATGAGTTCTTTTTTCAGTTTATCACGTGTTTCTTGAGCTTCTTTTTCAAGTTGTAAATATTCTTTGAGAATATCTTTTGGGTCTCCCAGGTTTTCTTCTTCTACATGGGGATTTTTTATATCCAGATTGTAATTGTTGGCAATAATATCTTTTACAGAAACCTTCCAGGCAAATTCGTTTTCTTTACGTTTTTTCCACCACGTTTTTTCAGGTTCAAACTCTTCAATGCGCATTGGTTTGCTTTTATTGTATGATTTATATCCTTTTGGATATGGATGTTCATAATACCAGACCTCTTTTGTTGCTTCGTCTTTTGTAAAAAAGAGGATGTTGGTTTTAATACCTGTATAAGGATTAAAAACGCCATTTGGCAGGCGTACAATAGTATGTAAGTTGCACTCTTCCAATAATTTTTGTTTAATTTTTGTTTTGACACCTTCTCCAAAAAGAGAGCCGTCAGGTAAAACAATAGCAGCTCGTCCTCTTGGTTTCAGCATATGCATGATATACACAAGAAAAAGATCAGCAGTCTCTCTTGTCTGAAAGTTTTTTGGAAAATTGGACTCTATTCCATCTTCTTCCATTCCGCCAAAAGGGGGATTTGTTATTATGCAATGAACACGCTCTTTTGGGCTTATATTTCTTAAAGGCCTGCTAAGTGTATTGTCATGTTTAATATTTGAAGGAACTTCTATTCCATGTAATAACATATTGGTTGTTGCTAAAAGATGGGGCAGAGGTTTTTTTTCTACACCAAAAATAGAATTCTGCAAACGGTTTTTATCATCATTGGTTTTTACCTGTTTTTCAAAATTTAAAATTGTATGTGCTAAAAATCCACCTGTACCGCATGCAGGGTCTAATACCTTTTCGCCAAGTTGTGGATTGACCATATCCACCATAAATTGTGTAACGGCTCGCGGGGTATAATATTCTCCGGCATTACCAGCAGATTGCAAATCTTTAAGAATTTTTTCATAAATATCACCAAAAAGATGCCTGTCTTCTGAATCATTAAAATCAACATCATTTTCAATAATATTTACAACCTGTCGTAAAAGAGTACCTGATTTCATATAATTATAACTGTCTTCAAACACAGAACCTACAACACGCGCCCGGTCACTTGCTCCAGCTGTTGTAGCAAGGGACTTTAATTTTGGAAAAAGGTTATTATTAACAAAATCAATTAATTCTTCACCTGTCATACCTTCTGCATTCTCTGCCCAATTGCACCACCTGAAACGGCTTGGTATTGGAGACTTGTAACCTTTAATGATTAATTCCCACTCTTTTTCCTTATCTCCAAATATTTTCAGAAAAATTAGCCATCCAATTTGACTTATCC
>JAIOSM010000134.1 GCA_021107575.1 Desulfobacteraceae bacterium
ATTATTATGAATCCTTGACTAAAAAATACCCTCTTTATTCCATAGAAGATGGCCTTGCCGAAGATGACTGGGATAATTTTAAACTTTTAACTGATCGACTTGGAGATCTGTGCAGATAGTTGGGGATGATATTTTTGTTACAAATCCTGATATCTTTAAAAAAGGTATTAATGACGGTGTTGGAAATTCGATCCTTATAAAACTCAACCAGATCGGAACATTAACTGAAACTCTGGACACTATTCAGATGGCAAAAAGATCAGGCTATACTACTGTTGTTTCTCACCGATCAGGAGAGACAGAAGATGCGTTTATTGCTGATCTGGCAGTTGGTATTAACAGCGGTCAGATAAAAACCGGTTCTCTTTCAAGAAGTGACAGGGTTGCAAAGTATAATCAGCTTATGAGGATTGAAGAAGAACTTGGAGATTGTGCTGTCTTTGCAAGGGATCTGTTTATATGATCGTTTGGTTTAGAAGACCTGTTTTATTATTAGTCATTGTTTTGACTATCTCTTTGTCTTATGCACAGGCTGATGCTTTTATTCCTGAAAGCTCAGACATTATCAAGCTTTCAGTAGAAAAAATTGTTGAGCCTGTGGGATTGAGAGTTGTGCAAAAAAGAAAGATTTATAATGAGCAAACAGAGCAGATTAAAACAGAGCAGATTAAAACAGAGCCTTCCTTTATAGAAATAGCTGAGAAGCTTTGGTTCTCGTATCCTGGGAAGTTTCGCTCTGAAGCAATTGCCGGCAGTCATGATATGATTTGCGCAGAGTCAAAAGGGCAATTTGTTAAGGTTATTGATGAATTTATTGAATCAAAAGAGAAATCTTTAACTGATTTATATACAGATATCCTTCTTTGCAGACAGCCTGAATCATTGACAAAAAAGCTTATAGCGTCTGGTGTTGATGTAACTCTTTCTTCATTTAAAAGACATGATGATAAAATTTATTTTGTAGTCGGCGTGCCACCGGACGAAAACAGGCTGAGCTCAAGTCTCTGGGTTGAAAAAAACAGTGATTTTCCGGGAAGATATACAATTAAAAAAGATGGTTTATTTTTGGATATTTTTTATAAAGACTGGCAGAGAGTCAGTAAAACATGGTATCCAATGAAGATTATTATTTTTTTGGATGGGGCACTTTTTTCAGAAATAGATGTTGAAAAATTTGAACTTGAAGCAGATTTTGAAAAAAACTTGTTTAACGTTAAAAGGCTTATGAATATTTTTCCTGAGTCAAGCAATTATAGCAATGAATCCGGATCACTCAGGAATGAATCAGATGAACTTGAAAAAAGTATTACAGATTTTAAAAAATTATATGAATAATTATTAATTATATGGGGGAATAATGGGTGAAACTACCAAGTATATCTTTGTTACCGGCGGAGTCCTTTCATCTTTAGGTAAAGGTTTGGCATCTGCAGCAATAGGCCTGCTTTTAGAAAGCAGGGGACTTTCAGTTACAATTCAAAAATTGGATCCCTATATTAATGTTGACCCTGGAACCATGAATCCATTTCAGCATGGAGAAGTCTATGTAACAGATGACGGTTCTGAAACAGATCTGGATTTAGGTCACTATGAAAGGTTTACCAGTGCAAAGCTTGGCAAGGATAATAATTTCACCACAGGCAAGATATATCATTCTGTCATTACAAAGGAAAGGCAGGGAGAGTATCTTGGTGGAACAGTACAGGTTACTCCACATATTACAGATGAAATAAAACAGAGTATAACTCTTTTAGATGGTACAGCTGATGTTGTTATTGTCGAGATCGGCGGGACGATAGGGGATATTGAATCTCTCCCGTTTCTGGAAGCAATAAGGCAGTTTAAAAGTGATGTGGGACCAAATAATGCAATTTTTATCCACCTTACTTTAGTTCCATATATCAAGACAGCAGGAGAAATGAAAACCAAGCCGACTCAGCATAGTGTCAAAGAACTGCGCAGCATTGGTATACAACCTGATATCCTGCTTTGCCGTACAGAGAAATTTCTTTCAAAAGAGTTAAAAGCCAAAATATCTCTTTTTTGTGATGTGGATAAAGATGCTGTATTTACAGCTAAAGATGTGAGTTGTATATATGAAGTTCCTCTTATTTATAATAAAGAAGGGGTTGGCGATAAAATACTTCAAAAATTAAATATATGGGCAAGAAATCCCAGGCTTGAGAAATGGGAAGAGCTTGTTGAAAAATTAAAAAATCCCAGATTTTCCGTCTCCATTGCAATCGTGGGCAAATACGTTGATCTTATTGAATCCTATAAAAGCCTTAACGAAGCATTAACCCATGGCGGAATATCCAATGATGCCAAAGTAAATCTTAAGTTTGTGGATTCTTCAACAGTTAAAGAGGAAAATGCTGAGGAGATACTTTCTGATGTTGATGGAATACTCGTGCCCGGCGGGTTTGGTTCAAGAGGTGTTGAAGGCAAAATTCTTGCAGTACAATATGCAAGGGAGAATAAGGTGCCGTTTTTTGGAATATGCCTTGGCATGCATGTAGCTGTTATAGAATTTGCAAGACACATTTCCAAAATGGATGATGCCAATAGTGAAGAATTTGATCTTACAACGCCTTTCCCTGTAATATACCTTATGAAAGAATGGTATGATGAAAGAACACAGAAGGTTGAAAAAAGAGATGAATCCTCGGACAAAGGCGGCACAATGCGGCTTGGAGCATATTCATGTGTCTTAAAACCTGATACATTTGCAAAGAAAGCCTATAAAATTGAAGATATCTCTGAGAGGCACAGACACAGGTATGAGTTCAATAATGAATACCTTGAAACATTTAAAAAAGCAGGACTTATAATAAGTGGAGTTTCCCCGGATAATGAACTTGTTGAAATTGTTGAATTAAAAGATCACCCCTGGTTTTTGGGCTGCCAGTTTCATCCTGAGTTTAAATCCAGACCAGATGATCCCCATCCTCTTTTTAGGGAATTTGTTAAAGCATCTTTGAAAAACAGGAATAAGAAGAAGTAAATTTTTTTATTAATTTTTTTTAATAATTGATTCGGCTGTTTTTTCTGCAGGATCACCAAATAACTCTTCAATAGTTACAAGGTTTAAGAGTTTATCATCCCATTTAAAGGTCGCAGCTTCAAGAACCAGGTCTTTGATCCTTGTATATTTACCGCCTAATCCTTTTATTTTTTTAAGAAGTGTAACCTCATTATCATTCTTAAAATTTATATCAAGAGAGAGGATATGTCCTGTTTTATTTGAGGTTGCTGATGATGATGAAAGAATAGGGATTACAAGGATTTTTCTCCCGTCTTTTATACCTTTTCCAAGGTATACATTTCCTTCTCTTACAATGATATTTTTAGTTCCTTTAAGCCTTGAATCGCTTTCAACACGGGAAGTTGCACTCTTGATAGATCCTTGTTTGCTTACAACTTCAATTTTTGTATCCGGGGTTGGCCCTCCTAAAAGATCAAGACCTGATATTTTGTATAAAAGGCTCCCTTTGATTTTTGATAAAATATTCTGGATATTTTTGATGACTACTACATTTTTATTAGTAATTTGAGCAATTGTTATGCCATGATTTGTCAGTTCATCAAAAACAAGGCCTTCAAATTTTTCTACTACTCTGCTTGTTCCTACTGTTACAGTTTTTGCCTGATGTTTTATTGCATCCACAGGTCTTGCCATTATGTTTATTGCATCTCCCAGATATTTGAAAAAAGCATCAATCATGTTGGCAGGAGTTCCCTTAACCTGGAAATCAATTTCAAAATCAGAGACAGGAAGTCTGCCAGAGAGATATTTGGATAAAAGCGTTATATTTGTAACAGTATTAAGTCCCATTATTCCGGGGAATTTGTTTTCTTTCCGTTTTTTAGAAAATTCATAATAAAACTGGGTAATTTTTTCTCTGAAACTTTTTTCAAGCAGTACTTCATATATATCGTTACCTTTGTTCAAGTGTTCATCAAAAACCTCTTGAATTTTAAGTTTACTTGAATACATAAAGCTTGAGCTCTCATTTATTGCAAGGGCTGCGTAATATCCCCAGAGATGCCCTACCAGAGTATTGAGAACAGGCGCAAAATGTTCTTTTGTTTTTGGTATTTTAAATACACTCTTTGCATACATATCAAATCTGTCTTCACCTTCCTCGGTTATTACAATAGGTGTAGCTTTATGAGCATTGAATATGGCACTGTCTTTAATAATGTCTGCAAGTACATTTTCTCTTGTGCCGGCAGCACAAATAATTATAAGCGGCTCTGCTGAGAGGTCAATGTGCTTTTTATCCTCGGTAAAATCAGATGAAATTGTTTTATAACAAAGTTCAGAGAGTTTGATTCTTATTTCATCGGCTGATGTCTTGTTTGATCCGCTCCCAACCACTGCCCAGCTATCTTTTGATACGGCTATATCAAAAGCTGATTTTTTGATTTCATCCTTCATATAAAGAATTTTTTTCATTTTGGCTGGAAGGGCAGACAACTCATCTATTTCCCGGGTAATAAATTGATCAGATCGTGTTTTACAAATTGTAGCAATATATAATCCCAGGATTGCACCGGCTGTAATCTGGGAATAAAAAGCCTTTGTTGATGCCACAGACATTTCAATATCTCTTCCACTGCTTGTATAAAGAACGCCGTCGGTTTTAAAGGTAAGATCCGAGTCTCTCCTGTTTACAATACAGAGAGTATGTGCTCCACATGATTTTACCATGTCAATGGTGCGATTAGTGTCTGTAGTTGTACCTGACTGGCTGATTCCCACAATAAGTTCATGCTTCATTATATTTTTTGAAGTCGGATCAGATATAGCGAATCCGGAAAGTTCAGAAGATTTTAAAGCTTTTATTTCAATATTTAAACCTGAAAGGTAATATTTTAACAGATCAGAACATCCTTGTGCCGCAATACCTGCTGTCCCCTGCCCAATAAAGGTGATTTTTTTTATTTTTTTTGTCTTAAAGGCCTGTAACAGGGTTTTCGGCATTACAGAATTATTCAGTACAATTTTATAGAGGCCTGGGCTTTTATTCGAACTGTCAGTTGAGTCGTTTGTTATTTTCCATTTATTTTCAAGGGTTTTTTCAACTGATCCTGGGGCTTCTGAGATTTCTTTTAAAAAATAGTGAGGATAATTCTGTCGGTCAATGTCCCGGGATGAGATATTGCTTTTTTGAATATCAGATGCTTTGATTACAATAGGAGTTTTATCGTAAAAAAATGAATTTATGCCTGAAATGCCACCTGTAGAGCTCTGGCTGAGGGTTACTATTTGTCCTTTATTTTGCCCTTGTAGTTTAATAAAAGATTGTGTCTCTTCGATTATTCCATAAAGTTCTGATGCAGCGATATAATGATCAGGTGCAATGCCCACAAAGATAGCCTGTCCACTGCCTTTTTGAGCAAGAAAAAGTTTGTCAGGAGCAAGATCGGTGTGCATGCTTATGGCATGGGATCCTTCAAAATCATTAACCGCAAGTCTGAAAGACACCTAAATGTTATCACCCTGTTTCAAATAATGCTCAATCTGTAGCGGGATAAGTTTTGTGACAGTTGTAATCTCAGATTGGACCTGATCATACCTTGCTTCATATTCGGTTTTAAGCTCTATATAGTTATCAATATCTCCATTGAGACTTACGTGGATTATACCGCTTTTTTCAATCTGTTTGTCACTGGGAGTATTATCCACAGGATGACAGTTTGCCTCTGTAATATCCCCAACAGATGCCCATCTTGTATGAGAAGTAATTGTATGAAAAAGAAATTTATGACAGGAAATCAAATAAAGGAGCCTGTCATTTTTCACCTGGGTTCTTAGAAATTTTATATTGTCACCAAGAGCTCCGATTTCCGAAGCAGTTTTATAGGCTATTGATATTGTGACCAGGTGGTTACCATTACTCTCAGTTTCAGACGGATAAGAGTCATGGATTGTTATACAATTGTTTTTAAGGACTATCTTATTTGTTCTCTGTTTTAATCTGTCTGACAGGCCTTCTTCCACAAGAGATGTTCGGAAATTTTCAAATTCAGGCTTGGTAAATGTAAATATAAGTGAGATGCCGGCAGAGTCTCGCCCCCGTACCTCAAGCCTGTCTAAACTATTGAAAACAGCGTTGATCTGTTTAAATAGTTTAATTGAGTCATTATTTATTGCTTCAGAGTGGTGTGTTGCAAGGGCTTTGATTTTTTTTATATTTTTAAGAGTCTCTTTTTCTAAACACCAATATGCATCTTGCAGTTTTTCCAGGCGGTCTGAAATTATTTTGACATTTTCATGGGATAAATTTGCCATGTTGTGTTTAAAAGTGTCTTTTTGATTGGTGATTACTGCAGATAAGGTCTTTGTTATCTCCTTTATATAGCTTTCCTTGGATTCATTGGAAAAAATCTTTAGAAAAGGCTCTTCTTGTCTTAAGGTATGAATGTTTTCTAAAAGGTTTTCCAGGGCAGTGTCCCCACCAAGATATTTTTTTTTAATTGACTTTATACTTTTATCTGAACCAGGATCCAGCAGGTTCTTTTGTACAGCTTTAACAAGGGTTTTGATTTGTTTGAGTATATCAGAGTTGTAACTATTGTCCCTTCCATTATAAGCTACAAGCGCAGAGATCCCGCAGTTAAACCGATTCTGGCAGTATGGGAAAAAAATAATTGTATTTTTTTTTGCTTTGCTGACCGGTTTCCCGACTTCAATATTTATGGAGAGAAGTTTATTTAAACATTTTTTTAATTTCATAGCCCCTCAAATTAGTTTTCAAATATTTCTGTAATATTCTTTAATTATCATTTTGCCGTATTTAGAAGCTCTTGTGCCAATATAATCTCCATGCCCAACAACAACGGATATGGCTATACTATTCTCCTTGTCACCTGCCGGCCTGATTTTTTCTTTTGCAAACCCTGTAAACCAATCATATTTAATCGTATGTTCTCTATTATATATAGAACCTGTTTTGCCGCCAATTACAAGCTTTGAAAGGATTTTATCCTTGTTATAGCCTCGGAAAGCTTTTCTTGCAGTTCCGGTCTTTATGGTTTTTTGCATCAGGCTTTGTACTATTGATGCAGTTTTTGGACC
>JAIOSM010000286.1 GCA_021107575.1 Desulfobacteraceae bacterium
GAAAAAAGATTTTGATATTGTAGACGCAGAATTGTTTTCGAGAAATTGTATTGTCGGGCATCTTGGAATCAAGTATTTAGAAAGAGGCGATGATTATCTTAAAGCAAGTATGCCTGTGGATAAAAGGACTATTCAGCCTCTTGGGATTTTGCATGGCGGCGCATCAGCTGTTCTGGCTGAGACTCTTGGAAGTGCTGCGTCATATATGTCTCTGGATTCATCCCGATATAGTGTTGGTCTTGAAATAAATGCAAATCATATTAAAAGCATATCTTCGGGCATGGTTTTTGGAACTGCAAGACCTGTTCACTTGGGAAATTCAACACAGGTATGGGATATTACGATTGAAAACAAAGCGAATCAGATTATTTGTATTTCTCGTTTAACAATGGCGGTTTTAAAGGCAGGTCTAAAGGCAAAATAATATTACTTGTTTGCCATGCTCAATCTGATATGATGCCCGATTTTCTTGATAGCATTTTCCATTAGATCGTCAAAAGGAGAACCGCAGCTCAATCTTATATATTCTTCAAATCCTTCTGAAGAGGTGCAGACAGGTCCGGGGAGTATGACAATATTTTCCTTTAGCAGTTTTTTATAGAGTTCAACACTGTTTACCCCTTTTGGAAGCCCTATCCATAACAAGAAACCACCTTTAGGAATTATCATTCTAATCTCTTCAGGAAAATATTTTTCAATTGCCTGCACTACAAGGTGCAGCTGTTTTCTTAAAATATTTCTAAAGCGTCTTAAGTGTTTGTCATATAAACCTGTTTCGATGAATTTTGTCAGAATATATTGATCAAGGGTTGAGGTTGAAATTGATATTCCTGATTTAATTTTTAGGATATTCTCCCTGAATTTTTGACCGGGAATAACCCAGCCGACCCTCAAGCCCGGAGCAAGTGTTTTTGAAAACGATGAACAGGTTAAGACAAGATCTTTTTTATCAAAAGATTTTAAAGGGCAGGGTCGTTGCTTTTCGTAATAGAGTTCTGAATATATGTCATCCTCAATTAATGGGACTTTATTGTCATTCAGAAGCTTAACAACCTTTTTTTTATTTGAATCAGAAGTCAATGAACCCAAAGGGTTTTGGAAATTTGAATTCAGGATACAGCATTTGATTTTTTTGGACTTAACAGCAGTTTTCAGTGCATCAAAATCCACACCCTGTTCAGGGGATGCAGGGATTTCCAAAACAAAAACACCCATATTTTCAAGAATGGTGAAAATACCATAAAATGAAGGGACTTCAATGGCAACAGTATCGCCTTTCTGAAGAAAGGCCATCAGGCAAATGACCAGGGCTTCTGTGCATCCGTTCGTAATAATAATATCATCCGGGCTTATACCCTTAATTAAGCCCATATATTTGAGAGAGATCTGCTGTCTGAGCTTTAACAATCCCTCTGGTCTGTCAAAAATAATTGCCTTTTTTATCTCTTTTTTAGTCAGGTTTTTTAAAATTTTTAAATATTGGTTGGAGGGTAAAAGCTCGGGAGATATATATGCGACTCCCAACTGAATTTTTGATTCATCCCCAAGGGATTTGAGCACATCCTCGACAATCCCGGACCGGCGTATCAATTTAGGTGTTAAATACGACTTGCCTTTTTTTGACCTTTCCATCTTGTAATTGTTTTGTGGGCCTACGTAGTATCCTGAACGGTCTTTTACAAAAATCAGACCTTTAGATTCAAGCAATTCATAGGCTTTTGAAATAGTTGTGATACTATTGTTCATAACCTTATGCATTTCCCGTACAGAGGGGAGTTTTTCACCGGGCTGGAATACCTGTTGGCTGATTTTTAACTGGATCTCTTCAGCCAGCGATTCATATAAAAATTTTTTATTTTTTTTATTTCTGTTCATAACTCCAGATGTGTCTATTCTGTAACCTTCTTTTTTCTTTCGATCTGTATCTTTTTTTTTAAACCAGGTCAAGTATATTAATTCTAAACCGAACACGGAGGATAACAATAATGTCTGATACTTTACAAACCCATTCAATTTTTGCAGGTTATCTTTTTGCCATTGGTGCTACAGCAATCTGGTCAGGTAATTTTATTGTAGCAAGGGGATTGAGTGATAGTATTCCTCCTGTCAGCCTTGCCTTTTATAGATGGATGGTAGCTGTTGTTGTTTTTACACCATTTGCAATTAAAAACATAATTCAGGAATGGACAATCATAAAAAAACATATAGGGTATTTTTCAATTACATCCTTTCTTGGCATTACAACCTTTAATACCCTTATTTATTTTGCCGGGCACACAACAACAGCCATGAATTTATCGCTCATTGCAATTTCATTTCCAATATTTATTATTATTTTTTCAAGGTTTTTATATAATGAATTAATTACAATAAAAAAAGGAATAGGTATTGTTCTTGTTTTAGTTGGCGTCCTTTTTTTAATTACAAAAGGTGAGATCGCGACCATCTTAAATATTTCATTTACCATTGGTGATCTGTGGATGTTAATAGCATCTATAATTTTTGCTGTGTACAGTCTTTTTCTAAAAAACAAACCCGATGGATTGAGCATCAAAGCACTGCAACTCTCAACTTTTATCCTTGGATTGTTTTTTTTATTACCATTTTTTATATATGAGCAAACCACGGTTTCTCAATCTTTTTTAAATCAAACAACCATACCTGCTATACTTTATGTTGGGATTTTTGCCTCTCTTTGCGCATTTGTACTATGGAATAAATCAATTGTAATGCTTGGGCCGTCAAAGGCGGGCATGGTATACTACACGCTTCCATTGTTCAGCGGGTTTTTAGGATATCTTTTTTTGCATGAAACCATCAGCATGATTCATTTTTTCAGTATGGCACTTATTTTTTCCGGGATTGTCACTACCAACCATGAATCAAAAACTGTCAAATAAGTATCCCTGGGGACCGGCATTAATGACAGGGATTTCATGAATTGATTTACATTGATCCCATTGTTCGTGGATGTGCCCGCACACAACAAATGCAGGTTTTGATTTTTTGATATAGTTTGAAATTGATTTACTTCCCATATGTTGACCGTCAGGCAGTTGATCTAAACATGAATATGGTGGAGAATGAGAAATAAGAATAAATTTTTCGTTTACTTCTGGTAAGAAGGTGAGTGCTTCTTTTTCAGACAAATCAACTGACCAGTCTCCAAAGGGCGTGCATGGAATCCCGGCACCGATCCCGACAAACATAATGCCATTAAGTCTAATCGTCTTGCCATGCAATACATAGAAGTTATCATATTGATTACATGCAGCCACTAGTTCTGGTTCACTCTCATGATTTCCATGTACCAGGATTGTCGGGGCTGCAATTTCAGATAATGCTGCTAAAGTTTCACTAAGGCCCTCTCTAAAGAGAGCGTAGTCCCCAGCGCCAATAACCAGATCAACATCATGTGCTTTTTTAACAAGCATAGCACATGCATCTTTATCTGTATGTATGTCTGAAAACAGTAGAAAGCGCATTTTACCCATTTTAGCTTTTCTGGAGTTTTTTAAGCTCCTGATTTTCTATAATAATAATTTCAATCACTTCAGCATTAGATAGTTTTGTTCCGGTTTTTTTTTGCTCGATTGCATCTTGAACCATGGGAGAGAGCATAATATTAAAGTTTTTATAACCCAGTTCCTTTAATGACTGCCTCCATTTTTTGCACGCTCTCTATTTCGCTCTCTGTACTGTTTGCCTGTAAGTAGAGCCATGGCACCTCCTTTATTTAATACTTTATAGTGTGCCTTTAGATATTGATTTTTGTTGCAACTTAAGGAGCGCCTTTCTATAGAGTTTTATTTTAAGTTTTTCTATTTCCTCTGCATGGAATTTGATCAATTGGCTTTGGATTTCAGCTCCTTTTTCCTTGGTTGTTATTTTCTTTAACAGGTTCTTAATTGTCGTTTCCATCCTTGATTCAAATCTTCCCATATCATGCTTTATCATATTACACTCCTGTTATTAGTAACGTTTTTCTAACTATACGATAATAGGTTTAATAAAATAATAAAAAAAAGTCAAGGATGTTTTTTAAATATTAATATGCACGCCTATAAGACACTTGTAGTATTATAATAAGGTTGCAGATATGGAGTTGATGATAATTTAAGTAAGCCTTATCTTTTTTGATATTCAAATGTTGGACAAAGTAAATTATTGACCACAGGCGAATATCATATTTAATTAGATAATATACGAATTTAGATAATTACTGGTTCAGGCGACTGTACCGTATTAGCTCAGCTTGTCTTAAATAGATATATACTATGGCAGGGAGGCAGTTTTATGTTTTTATTTCATTTTCGTTTTTCAAAACTTTTTCAAAGCGCCCTCATGGTTGTATTGATGTTAACGCTTCCTTTGATGTTTGATGGAGCAAAAAACGCCCACGCTGATACTTATTATGCATTAAATAGTGAAATGCTTTTAAAGGCACTGGAAGAATCTTCTACCAACCAGGCCCATGATACCATCAAAATAGCTGATGGAGTTGAAATCCCGAGCACTGATTCATATACAGAGATTGGATTCAGTCTTACCCTTGAGGCAGGTTTTACAGATAATTTTTTATCACGCAAAAACATAATGCATGTACCCGAAGAGCCGAATATAGATGAAATTAGTGACAGTGACAGTCCTCAACAGAGCACTTCTGATCCTTTTCCGTCAGAGGGGGTGGAAGCAGTTCCTTTAACCGGGCAAATCTTTACTGGTGAACCTGGTGGTACCGAAAAAACAATTGGCGTGCCCGGCTATGCCTGGCGTCATGGCTGCGGACCTACTGCTGTGGGAATGGTTTTGGGGTACTATGATGTGATAGGGTTTATAGATCTGTTTGACGGCAGCGCTGTAACCCAGACATCAAGTGTTGATCAGGGTATTGCATCTGAGAGAACCGATTTAAATCCTGGTCATTACAGAGACTATAGTCAACCCATCGACGGTGGCCTGCCCAGCCCTGCACCTGATAGGTCAGAGCTTCCTGCAGGTGACGAACATACCAGTGACAGTGTTGCAGATTTCATGGAAACTTCTTTCTCATCCAGGAGCAACTATTATGGTTGGAGCTGGAGCAGCGATATCTCCCCTTCGTTTCTTGACTATGTTCAATTGAGGAATGCAGATTATATTTCAGATTCTAATTTTTACTCTAAGGCAACCGGGTCATTGTCCTGGATTGTTTTAACCACTGAAATCAACAACAATCGTCCCATGGTTTTTCTGGTGGATACCAATAGTGATGGTTATACCGATCACTTTGTCACTGTGGTGGGATATCGCGATAGTCCCCAGCAGCAGTATGGGTGCCTGGATACCTGGGCACCTGTTGCAACGGTGAGATGGTGTGATTTTAACACCATGGCATCGGGTCAGCTCTGGGGGATATGGGGAGGGTGGTCGTTTTCCCTCTCTAATCCAAACAAACCAAATACCCAGCCATGGATACCTTTGCTGCTTTTGAATTAAGATTAATAATGTAATAAGTTGAAAATTTACGTTTGGATTTGATTATTCTTATTCCCCATAAGACCAAACCATAAGACCAGTTTTGGGAAATAATGGAATTTTCCAAATATCGAGCTTGTTTGCTCAACAGAACTTAAGTATACCATTCGAAGAATTGAACATTGGAAGAATCAACCTTATGGAAGTATTGTCAACTTTCAGGGATGGCTCGATTCTTACGTGGTTAACAAAAAAACAAAGAGACTGATTTGATTAAAATTTAATTGCATAAATCTATTGTCCAATATTTAATTGACAGATTAAGATATTGTTTATAACATTGATTTTTAAATTAGCGATAGTTGTTTTATAATGATGATTTTTCATAAAGGAAGTTATTCATGGGAAGAAAACAAAATCAAAAATTGTTTAAAGGTTTGTTAACTATAAATGTGTTATTAGTAGTTTTAATTTTTTTCACTACAAATGCATCCGCTGATTTTTATGTAATTGCAGGTAGCAGGGGGGTTGGAACCAAAATAACCTCTCTACCGTACACTATCGCTTCTTCTGGATTTTATTTTATAGATAAAAATTTAACCTGCGCAACAGGGACCAATGGCATTACCATTACGACTGACAATGTGACCCTGGATCTTATGGGATTTAGTCTGATTGGACCCGGAGGATCAGATAACTATCATGGAATTTACATGTTTGCCAGAACCAATGTTGAAATTCGTAACGGAACTATAAGAAATTTCCCAAGAAGTGGTATTACGGATTATGATAATGGCGGAAAAGGTCATCGAATAATCAGCATTCGAGTACAGGATAATGGAGTAGATGGTATTTTTCTTAGAGGGAAGGGGCACTTGATTGAAAAATGTGCTGCTACTGACAACTCTATTGGTATTGTTACCGGAAGCGGCTCTATTGCGACTGGCAATATTTGTAATGACAATATTCTTAATGGTCTTGAACTTGGTAATTATTCTATCGCGATTGGCAATATTTGTTATAGCAATGGGTATTGTGGCATTATAACTGGGACTGGTACTACTGTGAGTAGGAATACATGCAGTTGGAATGAACGCGGTATCAATGTTGTTAGCCGTAGTTCTGTAATCGGCAATACATGTACTTATAATTCAGCTTATGGAATATTTATATCGGGGGAGTATAATCTAGTTGATCAAAACACTGCTTATTCCAATACTACCACAAATATAAATAGCTGTGCCACTTGTGTATTCGGTACAAATGTTCAATAATATTAAATAATAAATGCATGAATCAAACCGAACGGAAAATTGTTTAAGACTGAAAAGAGTCATTTATTCAGCATAGTGTCCTTAATTATTACTACCGATCTAAGCCTTTGAGAATAACTTGAGGACATAAGAAGATGCCAGCAGACAGTAGAATCTTGTTTTTCACATCATTGTATTACAATAAAAATATGTAGAAAAAAAAGCTTAAAAATAGAATAATGAATGGATTAAAAGTACATTATGGGTTCAGTTTCATATTAGTTACATTTCTGTTTATATTACTGATCATCACTAAAACTCCATTGTTAAGAGAAAAATAACTGGTAAGAGACTGATAGTAAACCAGACAATCCCTCTCAAATATTTTTTCCAGGCAGGATCAAAGATTAAAAGGCCTCGATATTTTTTGATAGTTCTTGGGAAAACAGCCCAAATACAAAGTATCCATACTCTACTCTTGAAAAATATGAAGGATACAACAACATTCATAATTAGTTCTATTAAGAAAAAAATAGATCAGGTTAGTACCATAAAAGTAAAGCAAGGATCCTTCCCCCTGCTCGTTGTCCATGTTCTTTGATCCCTTTCCCTTTAATCCAAAATAATAATAAGAGCTTAATATACAGCCTATACCAAGTTAAAAAAGGTTTGTAAGCATTCCCTTATTTCTGATCTTAACGGTTGATTGGATATATCACGGTTCCCATCAGTTAAGAATAATTATCCTTAGGGCAAATTTTCAAAAGCTGGAATTATAATAGATATCAAAAATATTCTTTAGCAAAATTTGATCAAAAAATATTTTCAACAAATGCAAGTATAATCAACTCTTAAAATTGGATAAATCAGATGTTTACACATTCAGCTTATGGGTAAATAGGATTTTTATCAAACCACTGCATATTGTATCTGATAAAATTCAATAAAAACGAGCCTTATGAATACAAGTTATCGCTTTCTACAGGAGTTATTTCCTGATCATTAATACCATCGATAATCGATAGAAAAAGACTCCAATTCATGTTATTTTTATTGACATACTACGTTGCATTTTCCTATTTTCAAACTTTTTTTTGTGTTTTTTATTTATTACACATACGAGTTAAAATGTGTCTACTTTTTCAGGGAAAGATCATCATTTATCTTTCCCTCTTTCTTGAGCATTTTTAATACTTTAATTCAATTTTTTAATTGACCTCATACACTTCATAGCCCGAAACTGCTAATATGTCTAACGGGCACGTATAATCAGACTCACTATCTTTTGTATAGTGTAATGTCATTCTAATGCTACTAAGATTGTTATTTTCCTTTCTTTCATCGACATTGTTTTCTGGATCCACTTCCGCGGTGACCCAAAATTTGCCGGGAAGGAGCCACATCCAACTGTTCGTGTGGCATAGATTTTCAGAACCAGCTATAAGTGAGGGTACAGTACAATTTTCAGTTCCCTTACCTGGAATAACTATTCTGACTGTGGTCTGGGGCGACGTGGCATCGCCCACATTTTTTACATTGAAGTTGAAAGGTGTATAGTGCCCTATTTGAACATATTTTTTTTCGTACCTGCAGATAATCAAATCTGGTTTGCCGTTCACACTCATCACGCCTGTAGCGGTATTATTAGAAAGATTGGTATCAGTGGCCGTGGCAAGCATAAATTTAACATTAGCGGAAAGCGAATAGTTCCCTCCTCTGTTTACCTTAATTTTTTTCTGGATGTAACAATGATTACCAAATGCCAGGCTGGAGCACGATCCAAAAGGAAATGTAAAAGTAGATCCATCAGTTGCTTCAACATTTAACTCCAAAGAAACACTATCAACCGTTGTCTTTCCGCCATTGGTTATTGTTGCCCTTACAGTTATTTCTTCTAAGGAAGTTGGATTGCTCGTAGTAACATGGAGATTGCTTACTGATATATCCGGACCAGAGCTGAGAATAGAGAAATTACCGCTCCATGCAGTGATGGCTCCATCCAGTGTCACGAGTTTGAGTCTATAATTGCTCCCCAGGACTGGGATACTGTTATATCCCTGAGTAGCATGCGGCACGAGCCACATGTTTGTTGGACCGCATTTTTGTAATGCAACGTCCGTCACCAGCGTATCTTCCTGATAAAGCAAAATACTGTAACAGGGTTCCGGAATATATTCCTGGCCTTCCATTTTCAATTTGATTTCATATTGATCTCCCTGAAACATATAACCAACATTTGGGCCGGGTTTAATAAAGGTAATTCGTCCCTGTTCGTTGTTAACAGGAGCCAGATTCAGCCCACCGACTTTTCTCGTTCTGATTTTGTATTTACTAGTCATCATTTCATGGGTGGATAGGCGACCGGATGAGTCTGTATATTTTACAATCAGCTTACCGCCTTTAACTTTTTCCATACTGGAAGTGATTTTAAACTTTTTCCCAAAAGTAGATGTTTGGTTTGCTTTCCCTGATGATCCTAATACTGACACATTTTTGACTGCTTCAGGAAAAATAAGATAAAAATCATTCCCAATTTTTTGAATTTTAGGGGCGGCAGGTTTGCTTCCACGCCTGGCTTCGGGAGATATTTTTTTACCGTGATATTTTTCTTTTAGAATTGTTTTACTCTGTGTCATAGATTTTATTTTTAAGATCAAAAGATTAATTTGGCTCCCTTTGACTGCATAAATCCCGGCTTTGGGATTTTGTTTAATTACAGTATTGGGCTTGCCTTTACTCTGCTTTTGATACTCGATCTTACCGATTTTAAAGCCCAGTTTTTTAATTATCTTTTTAGCCTCGAGCTCTGTTTTCCCTACAAGATTTGGAACCCTAATTTTAGTTTTGGCTTTTGGAATAATTTTTGTAGGTTGTGATTCTTTTATTACTGTCTTGCTCTGCGACACATTCTTATTAGCCCCTATGGCAGTCAAAGCAAAACCGATAATAACGAAGATGGCCAAAGGTAGAATGATAATTCTAAAGTTTTTTAAAGCATTCATTTTATAAATTCTCCTTTTTTAAGGCTTATATTCTCTAAGTAGCAACCTAACTCAAAAAGGTTCAAATAAAATTTCCAATCGCATTTTTCATCTTTGTCATTTTAATATGCACTCTCAACAAATTTGTATCACTTTAAAATACAGCTGTAAACAAAACCCAAGTTCTATCCATTGCAGACAGCAATAAACAATAAATATGAGGTAAAAAATAATAGATAGGCTACAACATGATCAAAGCGGCAAGCATAATGCCTGCTATTAATAAATTAATAACTTGAAGATTTATTTTAATTAATAATATAAAGTAGTTTTTAACGTTAATTGTTAAATGGAATTTTCATAGATAAATAAAAACAGGTGTAGGAAATATTCTCATTGTGGGAAACTATTTAATCTTGATTAAAAATTACAATTTTATAATGAAAAGACAATATGGTGAGGGAGAAAAGTACTCATCTGTAATGCATCGACTGGCAATAATAATACTCATAATGTGTTTGGTGTCATTATTAAGCGGATGTACGGGATGGCTTGTAAATTCCATGGCTTTCTACCCAAGGAATACCCCTGAAATGAGGCCGGATACCCAGCTACTCAACGCAACAGAGATGTTCATTCCATCCTCTGAGAATATATCTCTGCATGCGTTTTTTTTCCCAAATGATAATTCAGAGGAGATTATACTTTTCCTGCATGGTAATTCAGGGAATATCTACTACCGTATGGATATTGTTGGTGTTCTTCGGGAGGCAGGTGTCAATGTCTTGCTCATTGATTACCGGGGATTTGGTTTAAGTACTGGTTCGCCATCAGAAAAAGGAATGTATGAAGACAGCGTTGCGGCATTTCAGTTTATCCGGAACCAGCTGGGGTATGACAGTAAAAAGATTTTTATCTTAGGCCGTTCAATCGGTTCTGCTGCGGCCATCCATGTGGCAAGCGGAAGGGATATCGGGGGCTTGGTGCTCATCAGCCCACTGGCCAGCGGGAAAGATGTCATGAATAAATTTGGGCTTTGGTGGCTCTCCTGGATGGTGGGCTCTTCCTTTGACAACCAGAGCCTGGCACAGGATTTAACTGCTCCGGTCATTATTGTTCATGGTAACAAGGACAGGGTAGTCAAGATTGCTTCCGGAAAAAACTTTATGATGCAATGCCGATGACAAATAAGCGGTTTGTAGAAATAGAAGGCGCAGGTCACAATAATTTGATGAATCTTTTTGAAGACAGATTATGGCAGACAGTCAGTGAGTTTGTTGCTGAAACCCGCGGAATGCAAATGGCAGAAAACAAATGATGATTACTTGCTATCGGCTATCCGAAAAACAAAAGGCTTTCAGTTGGAACGCTGAAAGCCTTAATATTCATGGTACCGGAGGCGAGACTTGAACTCGCAAGGGCCGAAGCCCGGAGGATTTTGAGTCCTCTGCGTCTACCAATTCCACCACTCCGGCAAAACATACTCTTTTTATGAAAAAAACTTAGATTTGTCAAGATAAGTTTTAAGAACAGATCTTTAAGATTTCTGATTTTGGGACTTGCCCCTGCCTGATGATTTTAAGCGAATTTTCTGTAACATCAACAACAGTTGAACCAAGCCCTGCTTTAAGTTCACCTGCATTAAGAGTCATATCAACACTTTTTAAGACAGAAGGATCAATTGCATCAATGGTGTTGCAGGCAGGTTTGCCTGAAATATTTGCACTTGTTCCTGTTATGGGTCTGTTTGCCGCATTAACAAGAGCCTTTGCAACAGGGTGCAGGGGCATCCTCAGTCCTATTCTCCCTGTTTTTGCTGTGATGAGATCAGGGACGTGTTTTGCTGCTTTAAATATTATTGTTACATTGCCCGGCCAGTATTGTTCAATTAATTTTTTTGCAATATCCGGGATTGAGCCAACAAGGGTTTCAAGTTGTTCTCTGTCCTTTACGAGGGCGAGCAGTGGGTTTTGCAAAGGTCTTTTTTTAATATCAAAGACTTTTTGCAATGCATTAATATCAAGGGCATCAACAGCTATTCCATAGAAGTATTGAGCAGGGAAAACAACCACACCTTTTTGTACAATTATTTTCCCTGCTTTTTTTATTATTTCATTATCAATTGTGTTGCCAGGGCTGCTTGAGCTAACTTTTACAA